>NZ_LXJQ01000021.1:0-90129 GCF_001728925.1 Pseudomonas sp. 1D4 | reverse complement strand
CCGAACTGAAGCAGGACGACCACCTCACCGTGGGCAACGAACAGCACATCCAACTGGGCAGCGGGCAGTTCATCGAAGCGGGGCAGGAGATCCACCTGTCATCCGGCCTCAAGGTCGTGATGGAGGCCGGCAGCGAAGTGACCTTCCAGGCCGGCGGCAGCTTCGTGAAGCTCGACGCCAGTGGCGTCACCCTCAGTGGGCCCAGCATCAAGATCAACTCCGGCGGCGGACCCTATGCGCCGACGCCCGCCGTCCCGTTACCGCCGTTACGCCCTCGCCCTGCCGACACCGCGCCGCCCCCGGGCCGCCTGGGCAAGGCCGAAGCCAACCCGCTTCAGGAACGCAAGCAAGGCCCGCAGCAACTGATCGTTGATGTGTGGGGCGACCCCACCTTCGGTGGCCAAGTACAACTGCTCGACCCGGAAGGTGACGCATGAGTGAGCTAAAGGATCAGCCCATCGAACAGGGCACTCGCAAACGCACGGACTACGACAACGCACGCCGTGCTCGGTTGGCGCTGAATATTGAACGCACCGATGGTGGGATGCTGCAGATTCCTGTCGAGCTGGATATGCGCAGCCACCAGGAAGAGCCCGAGATTCAGCAGAATACCTTCCTGGCCGTGGTGCCCATGGCGCGTCTTCCGGGTTACGAAAAACCCCATGAGTCACCCAAAGGTGCATTACCCCGGCCGGGCCATATCTATGTGTTCCAGAACGGCAAGCTGTGGCGCGAACTGGCCTGCGATGGCGAAGGCAACCTGGCTGATATCGATGTGGCCCATTGGCGCAAGCAAGCAGCGCAAGGCAAGCCAACTGACAAGCGAGCGCCAGTAGGCAAGCCCCTGGGGCTGACGCTGGTGCCGATGCTGTTGAAGGGCCGTTTTGTCGGCAATCAATACGCCATGGCCTATAGCGAAATGGCCTGGACCTGGGAATACATCGCTTGGTTGGAGGCCAACAGCGGCCGAGTGAAGAGTCGTTGCCAGATGGTCGGCCCGGCTTGGTCGGCAGCGGTTGTGGGCGGTGAACAATGGCGGCCGACCCAGGCGATGCCGATTGTCGTGATCGATAAGCAGGCTGAGGGGCTCAGGCCACGTGACCTGCATATCGAATGTGCGTTGCGTGACCCGGCGGCTTTCACTCCGGCCATGTCCACGCTTGATCCCCAAGAGTTGATTGTCGTGCTGCACAAGCAGCAGCAAGCGCTTGCAGGGCACATGGGGGAAACCGCTCCGGCTGCGCCACCTGCGCTACCCGCAGGCAAGGATGTTCTCGCAGAAAAGAACTTGCGCGGTTATCCCAAACTGGTCGGCTTCATGTTGGATGACCCGGTGTTCGAGCTGCGCCATGCGGTAGAGCAGTCGCGCCTGGCAACCGAAGCCTTGCAGACCTACAACGCCTTGGTGCCGTACCAGCCTTTTGGTCGTTACGCCGAAGTGCTGCATCACTGGGCGATGCGAAGTAACGCGCCATTGGCCGACTTGCGCGACCAGATTGAGATGCCCCCGTTTGAAAAGACCATGCTGCACGCCGAGCGCAAGTCTGCACGCGAGTGCATCCATCGCCAGCTCACGCGCGTGCTGGCGTTATCGCAGAGCAAATTGGTCGCGGTATGGAATGACTGGATCTACAGCAGCGATGAACGCTTGCTGGAGCCCTACAGCCTGCTGATCGACATGCTGAAAACGCTCAGTCGCCTGCCCCAGGCCAGCGATGCGCGCAGCACCGAAGTGGAAAGTAGAGAACTGGCTCAAGCGGTGGAGCGCCTGATCAGGCAACTGGTGCAGGCCAGCCATCCGCTTACCCGTGCAGCCCTGGCTGACCAGAGTGGAGCATTGCCCGAGTTGGCCAAGCGCCTGGCCAAGCTGGCTGCAACCAAGCAGGCGGTTGATGCGGAAAAGCTGGGCATCAGCAGCCTGGCCATGTTCGCCGGGCTGGAGAGTCAAGGCGCGGTCAATTACCAGTACGTTGCACAGAACATCGCCCTGGCGGTGGACGAGTGGTTGAACCACGTGAGCCAGTCGGTGGTACTCGCACTCAGGCAGTTGCGCACCAGTGCCGCCACCGTCCAGCTCGATATGCAGCGTGCGTTTGCGCCAACACTTGGCCTGCTGGGCAAGCTGCATCGTCAGGCCGCGACGATCCAGTACCTCACCCAGGGTGAAGCCCTGGCCCGGAACATGGTGGTGCTTGGGGTGCATGGCGGTGGTTTCAGCTTTGGCTTGATGCCCAGCGAGCGCACCACTCTGACCCGGGAGAACTACCTGTATGCCAACCTGCAGGCCCGCAGCGGCAGGGTACTGGCCACCACCAGCGCCAAGCTGGCAGACGCCAACCACTTCGCCAGCAAGGACCTGGGCCACCTTAGGGTCGTGGCGGTTCCGGCTGACGATCCGCTGGTGCAGGAGTTGAACAGTTGGCGGCTTGGCGCCGCCAACCTGGGCCGCGCCGGACAAATGGCCAAGTCGTCGGCCTTGCCGCTCTTCGCCACGCTGATGGCGGCTTACAACCTGCACGTCAATACATTGGGAGCCGAGGCACTGTGGAAAAATGAGAAAGGAAGATTGTTTGTTGGCGGTATTTCAGCTGTTGCAGATCTTTTCCTCGCCTCGAACAGCGTCGCGCTAAAAATCATCGCAGGCTCAGGCGTTCGCTCACCCTGGTATGCACTCTGGGAAAAGGGCCGCATTGATGTTTCGCGGATATCGGAGCGTTGGGCCAGCAACCTCAGTAAGCGCACGGGGGGGAGTACCTGGCTCAGTGCTTCGAGAATTGGCTCCGGGGCGGCCATGGTTTTCACTGCCTTACTATTTGCCTGGGACGCCAAGCGTGCTTTCGACCAAGGTGATAAGGACGTCGCGGTTGCCAATGCCATCGCCGCCTCCGGCGCTGCCATGTGGGCGCTCTACACAGTTGGCTTATTGGCCAGTCCCTGGGTATTGGGCGCGGGTATCGTGTTGCTGCTGGGCGGCGCGGTGGCCGCCGCGCTGTTGGCCGATGGCGCCATCGAGCAGGCGATCAAGCACGGCCCATTTGGCAAGGAACAGCGCCTGGCGCATATGAACGACCCCAGGGTCGCCTATCAGCAACTGCTCGGCGCTATCGGCCAGCCCCAGGTACGCATCGAGCGCTTGGGCAATTGGTATAGAAGCGCCTCCGTAGACGATCAGGCGAAGCTGCGGGCAGCGGCAGCTGAGGGTAAAAGCCACCTTGACCCGCTAGACTGGGCCGTCGAGTTGCAGTCCGGCTTGTTGAGCCACTACCCCAGCGGCCAGGGTTTTATCCTGCTGGCATCCGAGCTCAAGCTGGAGCGTGGTCATTACAGCGGGTGGCAGCCCAGGCCAGCCAAGGTCATCGCGCAGGAAAAACTCGGGGCCGTGGTGCTGGGCGGCGATCGCGTGCTCTATGTACTGCCCTATCACCACCCGCCGGCCTTCAACCCCTTGGCCGCCAGCCAATACGCCCTCAAGGTGCGTGCCCAGTTTCGCCTCAGCCATCAAGCCTGCCGAGTAGGCGATCCTTTCCCGACGTATGACGACCTGGTCTTGCCGCAGCCAAGCCCGCGCCAGTGGGCGACCTTCAATCCAGCGCTGCGGCCCAAGGAGGATCAAGTGATGGATGACGTGCCCTATTGGCTGATTGAACAGAGCGACTACGAAAAACTATGAATGCCCCCGTAATAGAACCAAACCCTTATACGGCCAGCGCCTACAACTCCAGCGATATACCCACCCAGCCACCGCATAAATGGCGGCAGGATGCCAACCGCAGCAACCTGCGCCGCACCCAGTTGCGCTGGGGCCACTATGCCAACTTGCAGCCCTGGCAACTGGTCGATATCCAACTGCAGGCCAAGGAGCAGACCTTTGTCGAGCGCACGGGGGAGACTGAGCTGTATTGCGATCAACAGCGATGGCGGTTTGAGAATTTTAATAAACTGCTTATATTGTTGCCGTTCTTAAAGTACTGCGCTTTATTTGCGGTGCCGTGGATGCTTTGGGGGCTTTCTATCGTAGAGCTTTTGCCTGAAATGCTGTTTCTTTTTTTGTTTTCAATATTTGCTGTGTTGATGATTGGGGTTAGTGGCTGGCTATATTGGGAGAAAAGTTTAAAAGCTTATTTGATACAGGTAGGCATTGGTTTCGCTACAGCTTTGTTTGGTGCGGTGTTTACTTATCATACGACCAGCTACGGCGCTGATGTATTTTGGTTTTGTGGAGTCATGGCCTTCTCCATCTTCATGGGCGTAGTCGGTTTCGATTTTTTGCTGGATCTGTATTTGCGCCTCTTCAAATACGACGGCAGCGAGTTCAACCGGCAAACGGGCATGGTGACCATCGCCCGGCGTTTTCGTAAGCCGTTCGTGGCGCCTTTCTATGAGTTCGACACCACCATGGAGTTTCGCCCAGGGCCCCATGGCAGTGGCGGCATGGCGCTGTGGTTGCATCACCGTTATGCCGATTGCGAGCTATTTCTCGGTGGCAAGATGCATCCGCTGGGCCTTACCCCGGAAGAGGCGCTGGCCTTCTGGGATTGCCTGCAGCGCTATATGGACATCAGCCAGCCGCTACCTGAACTGCCGGTGCTCGAACAGTTCCGCCACCTCGACCCCACCACGGCCGCGCACGACCGGCAGAGCAAGCGGGAGGCGCGTTACTGGCGCGAGATGCCCTACCGCGCCTGGCAAGGCCGTGGTCAACACGAGACGATGAAGCGCAACCAGAAATACCCCTGGCAACAACAGCCCTGCATCCTCCAGGCCCGGATCGACCCGGCGCTGAGCATCGAGGCCTATTACCGCAGCCAGGAAGCCAAGGGCATCCACGCCACACCCAAGGCCGATGACTTCGACAACATCCACAGGGGGTGAAATGAACACCCCTGTAATAGAACCAAGCCCTTATACAGCCAGCGCCTACGACTCCAGCGCTATCCCCACCCAGCCGCCGCATAAATGGCGTGAGGATGCCAACCGCAGCAACCTGCGCCGCACCCAGTTGCGCTGGGGCCACTATGCCAACTTGCAGCCCTGGCAACTGGTCGATATCCAACTGCAGGCCAAGGAACAGACCTTTGTCGAGCGCACGGGAGAGACTGAGCTGTATTGCGATCATCAGCGCTGGCGGTTTGAGAACTTTAATAAGCTGCTTATATTGTTACCGTTCTTAAAATATTGCGCTTTATTTGTGGTGCCTTGGTTTTTTTGGGCATTTGCAACCATGGTCTTGCTGCCGAAAACACTGCTGCCCCATTCTCTTTTAGGGCTATTTGCGTTTCTGATGATCGGCCTTAGCGGCTGGCTCTATTGGGAGAAGAGCCTGAAGGCGTACTTGATTCAAGTCGGTACGGGCTTGGCGACGGCCCTGCTTAGCGCATTATTAACTTTCAGTACGTCCAGCTACGGTACCGATCTATTTTTGTTTTGCGGAGTCATGGCCTTCTCCATCTTCATGGGCGTAGTCGGTTTCGATTTTTTGCTGGATCTGTATTTGCGCCTCTTCAAATACGACGGCAGCGAGTTCAACCGGCAAACCGGGATGGTGACCATCGCCCGGCGCTTTCGTAAGCCGTTCGTGGCACCTTTCTATGAGTTCGACACCACCATGGAGTTTCGCCCCGGGCCCCATGGCAGTGGCGGCATGGCGCTGTGGTTGCATCACCGTTATGCCGATTGCGAGCTATTTCTCGGCGGCAAGATGCACCCGCTGGGCCTTACCCCGGAAGAGGCGCTGGCCTTCTGGGATTGCCTGCAGCGCTATATGGACATCAGCCAGCCGTTGCCCGAACTGCCGGTGCTCGAACAGTTCCGCCACCTCGACCCCACCACGGCCGCGCACGACCGGCAGAGCAAGCGAGAGGCGCGTTACTGGCGCGAGATGCCCTACCGCGCTTGGCAAGGCCGTGGCCAACACGAGACGATGAAGCGCAACCAGAAATACCCCTGGCAACAACAGCCCTGCATCCTTCAGGCCCGGATCGACCCGGCGCTGAGCATCGAGGCCTATTACCGCAGCCAGGAAGCCAAGGGCATCCACGCCACACCCAAGGGTGATGACTTCGACAACATCCACAGGGGGTGAAATGAACACCCCTGTAATAGAACCAAGCCCTTATACAGCCAGCGCCTACGACTCCAGCGCTATCCCCACCCAGCCGCCGCATAAATGGCGTGAGGATGCCAACTGCAGCAACCTGCGCCGCACCCAGTTGCGCTGGGGCCACTATGCCAACTTGCAGCCCTGGCAACTGGTCGATATCCAACTGCAGGCCAAGGAGCAGACCTTTGTCGAACGCACGGGAGAGACTGAGTTGTATTGTGATCACCAGCGTTGGCGGTTTGAGAATTTCAACAAGCTGCTGATGCTTATTCCAGTATTGAAGTTTGCTGCGCTGTTTGTGGCGCCGTGGATATTTTGGCTGCTTGCTACTGTGGAGTTATTGCCGGAGATATTGCTGCTGATTTTTATGCAGTGCCTGTTCGCGCTGCTGATGATGGGCGTTAGCGGTTGGCTCTATTGGGGGAAAAGTTTAAAGGCTTATTTGATTCAAGTAGGCGCTGGCTTCGCTACAGCCCTGCTTAGTGCGGTATTTACCTACAGTACGTCCAGCTACGGCACTGATCTGCTTTGGGTTTGCGGAGTCATGGCCTTCTCCATTTTCATGGGTGTAGTCGGTTTCGATTTTTTGCTGGATCTGTATTTGCGCCTCTTCAAATACGACGGCAGCGAGTTCAACCGGCAAACCGGGATGGTGACCATCGCCCGGCGCTTTCGTAAGCCGTTCGTGGCGCCTTTCTATGAGTTCGACACCACCATGGAGTTTCGCCCCGGGCCCCATGGCAGTGGCGGCATGGCGCTGTGGTTGCATCACCGTTATGCCGATTGCGAGCTATTTCTCGGTGGCAAGATGCATCCGCTGGGCCTTACCCCGGAAGAGGCGCTGGCCTTCTGGGACTGCCTGCAGCGCTATATGGACATCAGCCAGCCGTTGCCCGAACTGCCGGTGCTCGAACAGTTCCGCCACCTCGACCCCACCACGGCCGCGCACGACCGGCAGAGCAAGCGAGAGGCGCGTTACTGGCGCGAGATGCCCTACCGCGCCTGGCAAGGCCGTGGCCAACACGAGACGATGAAGCGCAACCAGAAATACCCCTGGCAACAACACCCCTGCATCCTCCAGGCCCGGATCGACCCGGCGCTGAGCATCGAGGCCTATTACCGCAGCCAGGAAGCCAAGGGCATCCACGCCACACCCAAGGGTGATGACTTCGACTCTGTCCATCGCCCTTGAGTCTTTGCCATGCGTTGCAGCCGCTACGTTGTGGTCCGTAGCAACGGGCTGGCCAAGGTTCCGTTTGTATTTCACCCCTCCCCATGCCCTGAGCGGCCTCAGCGCCAGGCCAGGATCGGCCAGCCGGCCTGCTCGGCGTGGGCGCGCAGCGTCGGGTCGGGGTTGACCACGCGGGGGTTGTCGACCATGCCCAGCAGCGGCAGGTCGTTGCGTGAGTCGGAATAGAAATAGGCGCCGTCCAGGCGCTCGCCGTGTTCGGCCAGCCAGGCGTTCAGGCGGGTCACCTTGCCGTCGCGGTAGGTCAGCACGCCTCGGGTCTTGCCGCTGTAGTGGCCGTGTTCTTCGGCCAGGTCGATGGCCAGGACTTCCTCCACCCCCAGCCGCTCGCCGATGGCGCTGACCAGGAAGTGCGCCGAGGCGGAGACGATCAGCAGCCGGTCGCCGGCCTGGCGGTGCCCGGCCAGGCAGCGCATGGCGTCGCTGTGGATGATCGGCTCGATCACGTCCTCGACGAAGGGCTCCACCACCGAGGCGACTTCCTCGGCGGTGCGGCCCACCAGGGGCGAGAGGCTGAAGGCCATGTAGTCCTCCATGGCCAGCTTGCCCTCGGCGTAGAGGGTCATCAGCTCATGGTCTTTGGCCAGGAAGGAGTCGCGGTCGACCCAGCCGAGGTCGGCCATGTGCGCGCTCCACAGGCTGGCGCAGTCGCCGTCGATCAGGGTGTCGTCGAGGTCGAAGATCGCCAGGGCCATCACGCCACCTCCCGGACAGCGTCCGCGTCGATGCGCAGGCCGATGCGCCGGCCCACCGGGTGCAGGTCGTCGGCGGAGCGGTTGAGCACGTCCACCAGCAGTTCCACGCCCTGGGCCTGGACCCGGTAGCGGATGACGTTGCCCAGCAGGCTGTGGCTGCGCACTTCGGCCTCGATGCCGCCTTCGCCCAGGGCGATGGCTTCCGGGCGGATCGCCACGCGGGCGTTGACCGGCCGTTGCAGCAGGCGGCTGGCGGCTTCGGCCTCCAGCAGGTTGTAGTTGCCGATGAAACCGGCGGCGAAGGCGTCCACCGGGGCGGTGTAGAGGGTCTCGGCGTCGCCGCTCTGGACGATGCGCCCGGCGTTCATCAGGAAGATGCGGTCGGACAGGGTCAGCGCCTCCTCCTGGTCGTGGGTGACGAAGAGGGTGGTCAGCCCCAGCTCCTGCTGGATGCTGCGGATCTGCTCGCGCAGGTGCTTGCGGATGCGTGCGTCGAGGGCCGAGAGCGGCTCGTCCAGCAGCAGCAGGCGCGGGCGGGTCACCAGGGAGCGGGCCAGGGCCACGCGCTGGCACTGGCCGCCGGAAAGCTGGTGCGGGTAGCGCTCGGCGTGCTGGTCCAGCTCCACCATGGCCAGGGCTTCCTGCACGCGGCGGGCGCTGTCGTCCTTGCCGACCTTCTGCATGCGCAGGCCGAAGGCGACGTTCTGCGCGGCAGTCATGTTGGGGAACAGGGCGTAGCTTTGGAACACCATGCCGATGCCGCGCTTCTGTGGCGACAGCGGCACCAGGTCCTGGCCATCCAGCAGGATCTGCCCGCCATCCACCTCGGTGAGGCCGGCGATGCAGCGCAGCAGGGTCGACTTGCCGCAGCCCGAGGGGCCGAGAAGGGTGACGAACTCGCCCTTGCCGATCTCGCAATCGATGTCGGTGAAGATGGTGGTCTGGCCGTAGCGTTTGTGCAGGCCGCGGATCGAGAGAAAGCTCATGCCTTGTCCTTGTTCAGACGGTTGGCTGCCCAGGTGCCCAGCAGCACGAAGAGGAAGTAGGAGATCACCAGGGCGCTGTTGAAGTGGCCACTGCTGTTGCGCATGTTGTTCAGGTACACCTGCAGGGTCTCGTAGCGGGTGCCCACCAGCAGGTTGGCGAAGACGAACTCGCCGAAGAGGAAGGAGAACGACAGGAACAGCGACACCATCAGGCCCTTGCGCAGGTTCGGCAGCACCACCAGGAAGGCGGCCTGCCAGGTGCTGGCGCCGAGCAGGTGGGCGGCGTCCATCAGGTCGCGCAGGTTGATCGCCTGGAGGTTGTTGGTGATGGCCCGGTACATGAAGGGCAGGGCCACGGTGAAGTAGCAGCCGATGAGAATCCACGGCGTGCCGATCATCGCCAGCGGGCCCGAGCCGTAGAGCTGCAGCAGGCCCACCGAAGACACCACAGGCGGCACCGCGAAGGGCAGCAGGATGAGGATGTTCATCAGCGCGTCCAGCTTGGGGAAGTGGTAGTGCACCACGAACAGCAGCGGCAGGATCAGCACCACCGACAGCGCCAGGGCGCCGAAGCACACCAGCAGCGACTGGCCGAAGGCGGCGAGGAAGCGGGCATCGCTCCACAGCGCCAGGTACCACTTGAAGGTCAGCCCGTCCGGCAGGATGGTCGCCGACCAACTGGTGGACAGCGAATAGAGCAGGGTGCCGGCCAGCGGCAGCAGCAGGATCAGGAACAGCACCCAGACCACCAGGCGGTGGTACAGGCCGGCGGCCCGGGTTTCAGCGCGCGACATGGTAGCTCCTCTTCAACAGCCACTGGTGGACGACGGTGATCAGCGCCATCAGGCCCACCAGCACCATGGCCAGGGCGCTGGCCAGTGTCGGGTTGAGGGCGATGTCGCCGGCCACCATGGCGGCGATGCGGATCGGCAGCACGTTGAAGTTGCCAGTGGTCAGCGCGTACACCGTGGCGTAGGCGCCCAGGGCGTTGGCCAGCAGGATGATGAAGGTGCCCAGCAGCGCCGGGGTCAGCACCGGCAGGCCGATGTAGCGCCAGAAGTGCCAGGTGCCGGCGCCCAGCAGCGCCGCCGACTCGCGCCAGTCCTGGCGCAGGGCGTCGAAGGCGGGGTAGAGCAGCAGCACCCCCAGGGGAATCTGGAAGTAGGTGTAGAGCACGATCAGGCCGGTCTTGGAGTAGAGGTTGAAGTCCTCGATCAGCCCGCTCTGCTTGAGCAGCAGGGTCAGCGCGCCGTTGAAGCCCAGCAGGATGATGAAGGCGAACGCCAGCGGCACTCCGGCGAAGTTGCTGGTCATGTTGGAGAAGGCCATGACGAAGTCACGCAGGCGGCTGTCTACCTGGCGCAGCGAGTAGCTGCCGAACACGGCGATGACGATGCCGAACAGGCTCGACCAGAAGGCGATCTCCAGGCTGTGCTTGATGGCCTGCAGGTAGAACTTGGAGCTGAACACCTTGGCGTAGTTGCCCAGGCCCCAGCCTTCGGGGCTGTTCAGGCTGTTGATGGCCACCCAGGCCAGTGGGGCGATCTGGAAGACCACGAAGAAGACGGCGAAGGGCAGCAGGCACAGGAGCGCCAGCCATTTGCCGCGGTTGGCTGAATTCACTTCAACAGCTCCCGGCAGAAGGGTTTGTCGTGGGGGATGCCGAGCAGCTCGCAGAGCGTGCCGCAGAGTTCGGTCTGCAGCGGGCGGGCGGTCGGGTCGAGGCTGAAGGCGTCGCCGATGACGAACAGCGGCACTTCGCGCTCCTCCGGCAGGGTTCCGTTGTGGGAGCGGTCGACGTTCATGCCGTGGTCGGCGGTGACCATCACCTGGTAGCCGGCATCCACCCAGCGCTGCAGGTACTCGGCGAGGATGACGTCGGCCATGCGCGCGGCGTTGCGGTACTGGGCGCTGTCCAGGCCGTGCCTGTGGCCGGCATCGTCGATGTTCATCGGGTGCACCAGCAGCACGTCGGGGCTGTGGCGCAGGCGCAGGTGCTCGGCGTCGGCGAACAGGTGCGCATCGGGGTACTGGTCGGCCCAGTAGAAGTGCTCGTACTGGATGGGCAGCTCGGGGGCCTCGGTGTGGCGGTCGCGGGCCGGGTCGAAGGGCGAGCGGTTGTACAGCTCGCTGAACCAGTGGTAGGCCGCGGCGGCGGTGCTGAGCCCGGCGTCGCGGGCGATGTGGAACAGGCTGCGCTCGCGGGACAGGCGCGAGACGTCGTTGTGGACGATGCCGCTGTCGATGGGCGGCACGCCGGTGAGGATGCATTCGTAGAGTGGGCGTGACAGCGCCGGCAGCTCGCATTCCAGGCGGTACAGCGCGGCCCGATCGGCGGCGCACCAGGCGAGCAGGTGGCCCATGGCGTGGCTGGCCACAGGGTGGTTCAGCCCGTCGAGCAGGACGAGGACGGCTTTTCTCTTCATTCTGACTGCCTCAAGCGGGGCCCGGCCCCGGCGCGCATGGCGCACCGGGGCGGGCGACCGGGCTTATTCCATCTCGATGATGACCTGCTCCTGCCATTGCTGCGGCAGGGCCTTCGAGGTGGCTTCCCAGGCTTTGGGGTCCTTGATCGGCTGGACCTTGGCGTACTGCTCGTTGGGCAGCAGCTTGGCCTGCACCTCGGCCGGCAGGGTCAGGTGCTCGGCGCGGATCGGGCGGGCGTTGCCCTTGGCCAGGTTGATCTGGCCGGCGTCGCTGAAGATGTACTCGCGGGCCAGCTTCGCGGCGTTCGGGTTCTTGGCGTATTTGTTGATGATGGTGGTGTAGCCGGAGATCACCGAGCCGTCGGAGGGGATCAGCACCTCGAAGCGGCTGGGGTCGATCTGGTCACGGTAGGAGAGGCCGTTGAAGTCCCAGACGATGCCCACTTCCACCTCGCCCTTCTCCAGGGTCTGGATGGTCGGGTTGGACAGCGACAGGCGCTTCTGCTTGGCGATCTCGGCGAAGAATTCCAGGCCCGGCTGGATGTTCTTCTCGTCTCCGCCGTTGGCGATGGCGGCGGCCAGCACGCCGTTCACCGCCTGGGCGGCGGCGCTGACGTCACCGATGGCGACCTTGTACGTGCCCTTCTTCAGGTCCGCCCAGGACGTGGGCACATCCTTGACCAGTTGCTTGTTGACGATGAAGGCGATGGAGCCGGTGTAGGCGAGGGCCCAGTGGCCGTCGGCATCCTTGGCCCAGGCGGGGATCTGGTCCCAGGTGCTGGGCTTGTAGGGTTGGGTAACACCCTGCTCCTTGGCGATGGGGCCGAAGGCGGCGCCGACGTCGCCGATGTCGGCGGTGGCGTTTTCCTTCTCGGCGGCGAACTTGGCGATTTCCTGCGCCGAGCTCATGTCGGTGTCCATGTGCTTGAGGCCGTACTTCTTCTCCAGGTCGACCCAGGTGTCTTTCCAGTTGGCCCAGCTATCGGGCATGCCCACGCTGTTCACGGTGCCTTCCTTGCGGGCGGCTTCTTCGAGGGTCTTCAGGGCAGCGTCGTCAGCCATGGCCAGGTTGCTCATGGCCAGGGTCGTTCCAATCAGTGAAGCCAGCAGCAGGCGTTTCATATGCAGCTCCTTAGCGGGGTTGTGTTGTTGGTCTAGATCAGCAAGACCCAGGCCAATCTAATGGCCCCGGATGACGGTTTTATTTCACGGCACGCCGCGACCTCGCCTGCTGTCGCGGCGAGAGCAAGCGTAGACCATGGCTACAAGGTCGATGGCGCGCGGGTTGGGGCTATGCTCCTGGCATGGGCCATGCAGGTGCGAGGTGGTGTCACGGAACGGTCATGCAGGCTGCCTAGGATGACGACGACCCTGCCGGCGCCGCACTTTTATGGTGCTGGTCTATTCCAGATTGGAGTCTTTCGATGCGCGATGAGGCGCCCCGTACCGTAACCGCCATCTGCCATGCACTGCAGGAGCAGATCAAGCACGGCCTGTTGCCCCTGGGTGGCAAGCTGCCGGCCGAGCGCCGGCTCAGCGAGCTGTTCGACACCACCCGCATCACCCTGCGCGAGGCGCTGGGGCAGCTGGAGGCCCAGGGGCTGATCTACCGCGAGGAGCGCCGCGGCTGGTTCGTTTCGCCGCCACGGCTGGCCTACAACCCGCTGGTGCGCAGCCACTTCCACGCGATGGTGGCCGAGCAGGGGCGGGTGCCGGCGACGGAGGTGCTGGGGGCGCGGCTGATCCCTGCCAGCGTGGAGATCTGCGAGCTGCTGGAGCTGCCGGCGCTGTCCAGCGTCTACCAGATCCGCCGGGCCCGCCGGGTGGATGGGCGGCTGGTGCTGTACGTGGAGCACTACCTGAACCCGGTGTACTTCCCCGGCATCATCGAATTCGACCTGACCCGCTCGCTCACCGAGCTGTACGCCAGCGAATACGCCATCCGCTACGGGCGGGTGCGCTTCGACATGGTGCCCACCGCACTGCACCCGGAGGCCGCCACCCACCTGAAGGTGACGGCCGGGAGCCCGGCGCTGAAGATCACCCGCATCAACCGCGACCAGCACGGTCGGCTGATCGACTGCGACCTGGAGTTCTGGCGCCACGATGCCATCCACGTCAGCGTGGAGGTGCCGGAGTAAGGCATCTTGTGAGCCTCCCAAAGGCTGTGTCCCGAAAGCGCGTTGCTGACTATCGAGTGCTGCTGATGTCACTTGTTTCGCCTTGCCAGGCGAGTCACTTTTCTCAATCGCCCAGAAAAGTAACCAAAAGGGCTCGCCCCTGCATCCGGGTCCCGCTTCGCGGGACTTCCCTCGCTCCGTCGCCGCTACGGGGGCCGGCGCGATGGGCCATCCATGGCCTGGCGCGCCTCTCGCGGCATCCATGCCGCTCGTCCCCCTGCGCAACGACTGCGCTCGGCCTCCTGAAGGGGCAGATTCCCTGCCTCATTCTCTGAGTCCGGCATGGCTCCACAGCGCGCTTCGGGTTTGTTCCCTTCTCCCTCACGGGAGAGGGCCAGGGCACCCGGTGGATACAGGAATGGAGGGTTGCTCTGACCACCTAGGCGATGACAATACGGGGCGTTTTTAGAAGCGCCCTTCAGAAGCTCAGGCTGGCGCCGGCATAGATGACGCGGCCGGGGCCGGGCTCGAAGTAGCGGGCGTTGCCGTCGTTGATGCGGATGTTGTCGTAGTAGTCCCGGCCGAACAGGTTGTCGATGCCCAGGTAGGGCTCCAGGGCCTGGCCGTTCCATTCCAGGCGGGTGCCGAGGCGGGCGTTGACCAGGGTGTAGCCGCCGACCCGCACGTTGTTGGCGTTCTCGGCGTAGAGCCGGTCCTGGGTGACGCTGCTGAGGCGGGCGTAGCCGCCGTCCCATTCGTAGGCCACTTCGGCGAACAGCGACTGGCGCGGGATGCCGGGGATGGCGTTGTCGCCGTAGTCGGCGTTGCCGCTCTTGAACTCGATGAAGCGATAGTCGTTGTAGCTGTAGGCGGCGGCCAGGCGCCAGTGCGGGTCGAGGCGCCAGTCCAGGCTCAGTTCAAGGCCGTCGCGGCGGGACTTGCCGGCGTTGGCGTAGTAGGTGATGCCGCTGCCGTAGGGCACCAGTTCGTCGTCCAGGTCGATGCGGTAGAGCGCTGCTTCGTAGCGCAGGTCGTTCCATTCGCCTTTCAGGCCCACTTCGCGGTTGGTGGCCTGGGCCGGGCCGAGTGCGGGGTTGAAGCCGCCGCCGGCCGGGTTGGCCAGTTCGTTGGCGGTGGGCGTTTCGAAGGAGGTGGCGTAGCGCGCGTAGAGCACGTGGTGCGCGTCCAGCCGGTAGCTCAGGCCCAGGCTGCGGTTCCAGTCGCTGTAGGTGCGGGCACTGGAGTCGTCGCCGTTGCCGAGGAAGCGGTCGTCCACCTCCAGCTTCACGCTGTCGCGGCGCAGCCCGAGGGTGGCTTGCCAGCGTTCGCCGAGCTGGATCGCGTCTTCCAGGAACAGGCCCTGGCTGCGCGCCTGTTCCCGTTGCTCCAGGGTCAGGGCGCCGGTGCGGCCGTCGAGGTTGTTGTGGCGGTCGCGGTCGTCACGCTGGGCTTCCAGGTCGAGGCCGCCGGTGAGCTGCTGGGGCAGGCCGAACCACTCGGCGTGATGGGTGTACTGGGCGCCAAGGCCGCTGAACAGGCGGTCGTAGCGGGTCTGGCCGTTGTTCTGCAGGGGCAGGCGGTTGCCGAACTGGCGGCTGCCGACCCAGCTGCGCAGCAGGTAGCTGTCGTCGCCGGCGGCCTGGCCTTCCCAGGTCAGCGCCAGGCGTTGCTGGCGGATGCGTTCGTCGGAGTTGAAGCGCAGGCTCTGGGCCCGCGCCTGGCTGCGGTCGGCGCGGACTTCGGCGCGGGTCAGGGCGCCGGGGTCTTCGGAGCGGTTGTCCAGGACACTGAGGCTGAGCCCGAGGCGGCCGGCCTCGGCCTGCCAGGCAAGCTTGCCGGTGAAGCTGTTGGCTTCGGCGCGGCCGTGGTCGCGGTAGCCGTCCAGTTGGGTGCTGTTGAAGGCCAGCAGGCCGCCGAGGTTGTCGACGCTGCCGCTGGTCTCGGCGCGCACGCGGTGGTAGCCGAGGCCGCCGGCGCTGACGTCCAGTTGGCTGAAGGGCGTTTCCCCCGGCTCGCGGGTGCGGATGGCCAGCACGCCGCCGGCGGCGTTGCCGTAGCTGCTGGCGGCCGGGCCGCGGATCACTTCGAGGCTTTCCACCAGGGCGGTGTCGACGCCGTCCATTTCGGTCTGGCCGTCGGGCATGGTCAGCGGCACGCCGTCCACCAGCACCCGCACGCCGCGCACGCCGAAGCTGGAGCGGGCGCCGAAGCCTCGGATGGCGATGCGCATGCCCTGGGCAAAGTTGTAGCGGCTCTGCACGTAGGTGCCGGGCACCTTGGCGAGCTGGGTGTCGAGGGTCAGGCCCTGCTCACCGGGGCGGTTGGCGGTCTCCACCGCGCTGACGGCGACCGGGGCCGTGAGCCAGTCGGTGCGGGTGCGCGAGGCGGTGATCTCCAGCGGGTCCAGTTCGGCGACTTCCTCGGCCAGCAGCGGGCTGGAGGCGGCGAGCAGGGACAGGGTCAGGGCGGCGGGCTTCATGGCGTGTCGTTCTTATGTCGGGCTCGGGCTGTGCCGATCATAGGGGCCCGTGCCGGGGGATGCACGGCACGGGCCCTGGGCCTTTGGTAGGAGGCGGTGGGGGTCAATAGAAGTAGGCGAGGCGGAATTGCAGGGAGTTGTCGATCTTCACGCCCTCGCGCACCTGGGTGTCGTGCATCACCTGGCCCATCAGCTGCAGCTGCTTGTTGACCATGGTGGCCAGGGAGACGCCCACGGTGCCGTTGTCGCGGCTGGTGGCCAGGGTCTGGTCGTCGAGGGTTTCGCGGCCGCCCCAGTTGTGCCGGTAGGTGAGGGCGGCGTAGGTGTCGGGGGTGAAGTTGTAGCGCAGGTGGTTGTGAAGCTGGATCAGCGGGTCCTTTTTGGCATCGGTGCTGCGCTGGTCGCCGTAGAACTCGGTTTCGGCGATGACGTCCCAGCTGATGCGCTCGGTGAGGCCCTTGATGTAGCCGACCTGGAAGTCCACCGCCCAGCGGTTGTTGCTGAGGGCGAAGCCGTCGTTCTTGTCGCTGCCGGTGGGGGCGGTGACGAACACCGACCAGCCCAGGTGCTCGTTGCGCGCCAGGTCGCCAATGGTCCACAGGGTGCCGCCGAAGGTGATGTCGCCGAGGCCCGAGGTGCGGGTGTCGCTGGCGCCCACCTCCTGGGTGCCGAAGGGGATGACGATCTGCGGGTCCCAGGTGTAGCCGGTGCCGAAGAAGTCGGTGAAGTGGATCAGCCTGAGCACGCCGACGGTCATGTCCAGGTCGAGGTTGTCGGCCACCTGGTGGCCGCCGGAGTAGACCTCGTCGCCCCGTGGGTTCTGCTGGTAGAGCACCACCACGTCGGTGCCCTTGGGCAGGGCGGTGTAGTCGCCGGCATCGGGCTTGACGTCGGCCTGGGCGAAGGGGGCGGCCAGCAGCAGGCCGGTGGCGAGGGTGAGGGCGTGGCGTGTGGGCATGGCGGGTCTCTCTTGTTGTTTTTCGGGCATGGCTGCGCCCGGACGGCGCCCGCGTGGGCGTCGTCTGGGAGTCGGCGGTGGGGTCAGCGGGTGGCGTTGGCCTGTTTCAGCTCGGCCTGGAGGTCGTGGGTGCGCTTGATCAGGTACTGGCGGATCAGCTCCATGTCCTTGGGCTTGAGGATGTCGGAGAAGTTGGGCATGCCGCGCCGTATCAGCGCGCCACTGAGGTAGGCGGGGAAGGCGGCGTGCTTGTCGGCGGTGAGGTAGCGCAGGTCCGGGACTTCGCCGCCGCTGATGGCGTTGAGGCCGTGGCAGCCGGCGCACAGGCCGTTGAACAGGTCGCGGGCCTGGGCCAGTTGCGCGGGCGTGGCGTTCAGTTGCAGGTCGGCGTTGGGGAACACCGGGGCTTCGCGCGGGGGCGGCAGTTCGCCCTTGGCGCCCAGCTTGAAGGCGATGACCCGGGCTTCGGCACGCACCTTGCCCTTGTTGGTCAGCGGGCCGGTGAGGCGCGGGATGATGCCGCCCCAGCCCACGGAGAAGGCGACGTACTGCTCGCCGTTGACGCTGTAGGTGACCGGGCCGGCCATGACGCCGGAGTTGGCGCGGTGCTCCCAGAGGGTGTCGCCCTTGTCGGCGCTGTAGGCCACCACGCGGCCATCGGCGGTGCCCTGGAACACCAGGTTGCCGGCGGTGCTGAGGGTGCCGCCGTTACCCGCGCCGGCGTAGGGGTGGGACCAGGCCGGGGCCTGGCGCACCGGGTCCCAGGCGATCAGTTCGCCGGTCCAGGCGTTGCGGATCTGCTCCAGCACCTTGGGGTCTTCCGGCAGGCTGGGCACGTCGAGGCCGAAGTTCACCACCGATTTGTTGGGCAGGAACATCGGCTCCTTGGCCGCCTTCAGTTCGGCCAGGGTGTGCTGTGCGGGGATGTAGACATAGCCGGTGACGGGGTTGAAGGACATGGGATGCCAGTTGTGCCCGCCGAGGAAGCTGGGCTGCACCACCTTGGGCTCCTGGCTGTAGTCGGCGGCGCCGGTGAGGATGGGCCGCCCGGTGGCGAGGTCGATGCCGCTGGCCCAGTTCACCGGGACGTAGTTGCGGGCCGAGAGCAGCGTGCCGTTGGTGCGGTCGAGCACATAGAAGAAGCCGTTCTTCGGCGCCTGCATCAGTACCTTGCGTAGCTGCCCGTCGATCTTCAGGTCGGCGAGGATCATGTGCTGGGTGGCGGTGTAGTCCCAGCGGTCCTGGGGGGTGACCTGGTAGTGCCAGACGTACTCGCCGCTGTCCGGGCGCAGGGCGACGATGGAGGAGACGAACAGGTTGTCGCCCTTGCCGTTGCTGCGGAACTGGTAGTTCCAAGGCGAGCCGTTGCCGGTGCCGATGTAGAGCAGGTCCAGCTCGGGGTCGTAGGCCATGGAGTCCCACACGGTGCCGCCGCCGCCCCACTTGACCCAGCCGTCGCCGTCCCAGGTCTTCAGTGCCATGGCCATGGCCTTGTTCTCGGGGGGGAGCTTGGGGTCGCCGGGGACGGTGTAGAAGCGCCAGGCCTCCTGGCCGGTCTCGGCGTCGTAGGCGGTGACATAGCCGCGCACGCCGAACTCGGCGCCGCCGTTGCCGATCAGCACCTTGCCCTTGACGATGCGCGGGGCGCCGGTGATGGAGTAGCTCTTGCTGCGGTCGAGGATGGTGTCGACGCTCCACACCGGCTTGCCGGTGGCGGCGTCGAGGGCGATCAGCCGGCCGTCGAAGCTGCCGACGTAGACCTTGCCGTTCCACACCGCCACGCCCCGGTTGACCGGGCCGCAGCAGCCCTGGCCGAGGTTCTCCGGCGGCACCTGGGGGTCGTACTTCCACAGTACGGCGCCGGTGGTGGCGTCGAGGGCGTAGACCACGCTGAAGGCGCTGGTGGTGTACATCACGCCGTCGACCACGATGGGGGTGGCTTCGACGCCGAAGTCCAGCTCCAGCTTGGTGGTCCAGGCCAGGCCGAGCTGGCCGACGTTGCCGGCGTTGACCTGGTCCAGCGGGCTGAAGCGCTGTTCGTCGTAGGTGCGGCCGTGGCTCATCCAGTTGCCCGGCTCGCGGTCGGCCTGGAGCAGGCGCTGGGCATCGACACGGGCGGGGCCGGGGGCATTGGCGGCGACGCCCGGCAGGCTGGAAAGCAGAAAGGGCAGCCCTATCAGCAGCGGAAGGGTTTTCACGGTCGTGGTACTCCGGCACAGGGTTTCTTGTTATTGGGGGCCCGCTCGCGGCGGACCACAGGGTGGCAGCGGCATGGGTGCCTGGGGGTATTAGAGGGTTGGCCCCGGCCGGTCGCTTGACCCTGGCTGCCATTCTTTCTTGGCATTCCTTGCCAGGCCGGGGCGGGTGGTCAGGCGCAATGGGCCCGTGCGCGGTAGTCCCGCGGGGACAGTTCGAACTGGCGCTTGAAGGCGCGGCTGAAGTGCGCGGCGTCGAGGAAGCCCCATTTGAAGGCGATCTGGGTGATGGATTCGTGGCGCAGCACCTGGGCGCCGAGGTCCTGGGCGACCTTGTCCAGGCGCGCGCGCTGGATGTAGCGGCAGACGCTCTCGCCCTGGTCCTCGAACAGCCGGTACAGCCGCCGCACCGAGATGTGCAGGCGCTCGGCGAGCAGGGCAGGCGACAGTTCGGCGTCCTGCAGGGATTCGCCGATCAGTTGCAGCGCCACGCCGTAGAGGTCGCCGGTGTGCTCGGGCAGCGCCTCGACACGTTCGGCCAGGGCCGGCACCAGCAGCGCCAGCAGGGCGTCCTGCAGGGCCTGGCCGTCGGCGTTGGGGTCGAGGGTGCCGGCGCTGTCGCCGATGGAGCCCACCAGGGCGCGGATCATCCGGCTCGACAGGCTGTTGCGGGCCAGACGGCCGAAGGGCTGCTGGCCCTGGAAGTGCTCCATGACCCGTTGCCGGGCCAGGTGCACCGAGACGTTTTCGATCAGGCCATGGGGGCAGATCTCGAAGGGCAGGGCGGAGTCCACGAGGGCGAAGTCCCCGGCGTGCAGCTCCAGCTCCACCCCGCGCTGGCGGATGCACTGGCGCCCGCTGCGCTGGAAGATCAGGAAGCAGTGGCGGTCGTCCTCGCCATCCACACCCACCCGTTCCCGGGCGATGAGCCCGGCGTTGGTGCGGATATGCGCCGTTTCCAGCGGGCCGATGCAGTGCGCGTGGATGTCGCCGATGAACTGGTTGTGCTGGGTGGATGGGCGGGTCTCGAAATTTCCGCAGACTGCGCGCAGGGATTGGCTGAAGGTGTCGAACGCGGCAAGGGTGCGAGTCGGAAAGGCCATGGCCGTCTCCTGTTCTTGTTTTTCGTTAACATATTATCGATGCCGACAGGGAGCAAGGAAAAAGCGCGGCGACGGGGCAGTGCGAGAAGGCGGGGGAAGGTGGCGCCCCGCGGGAACGGCAGGGGCGCCTCGGGAAAGGCAGGTGCTTTTTAGAGGGCCCCTGGGGGTATCAGCTCTTCCAGGGTGCCGGTGCGCCCACCAGGCGGCCCATGGCGCCGAGGATGCCGAGGGCCTTGAGGGCCTCCAGTTCGCCGGCACTCTCCACCATCTCGGCGATCAGCGGTAGGTCGATGCTGTTGGTGGCGCGGTACACGGCTTCGATGAACACCCGCTTGTCCTGCTCCACGTCCAGGTTACGGATGTAGGCGCCGTCCACCTTCAGGTAGGCGAGGCCGAGGTGGGTGAGATTGCCGATGAGGCTGAAGCGGCCGCCGAAGTGCTGCAGGCCGATGTTGAAGCCGGCATCGCGCACCCGCTGGCTGAAGGCTTCCAGCTCGGCGGGCGGAGGCAGGTGACGTTCGTCCACCTCCAGGGTCATGAGCTGGCTGTGTTGCGGATGGGCCTTGAGCACGGCCAGCAGGCGGTCCTGGGTGGCGGCATCGCGCAGGGTGGCGGCGGAAAGGCTGAGGGCCAGCGGGGCGGGGTGCAGGTCGAGGTGGTCGAGGGTGTGTTCGAGCATCGCCAGGTCGAAGCGGGTGGCCCAGCCCAGGCGCTCTATCCAGGGCAGGAAGCGGCCGGCGGCGACGGCTTCGCCCTGGGGGTCGAGCAGGCGCGCGAGGACCTTGTGGTGCAGCAGGCGGCCGGTGTCGGCGCACTCCACCACGGGTTGGAAGTAGAGCTGCAGTTTGCCTTCGTTGAGGGCCTGGTCGATCCAGCCGCGCCAGTCGTGCAGGCCCTGGCCGGCGTTGGCCTGGAAGTCGTCGAGGCGCTCCCAGTGGCGCGAGGGGTTGCTCTGGGCCTGAGCCAGGGCCTGGTCGGCACGGGCGAGGACGTCGGCCGGGTTCTCTCCGGGGCGGAAGGCGGCGATGCCCAGGTGGGCCACCGGGGTGCAGTCGCTGGCGCCGGTGGCGCGCAGGTTTTCCAGGGCGGTACTGAGCACCTCGGCGAGGCGGTCGGCGCCGTCGCCCTCAAGGCCGGGTGCGAGGAGGGTGAACTCGCCACCGCGGTTGCGTGAGGCGAACCAGTCGGGCGTGCCGCTTTCGGCCAGGGCCTGGCCGATCACCTCGCCGACATCGCGGATCAGCGCGTCGGTGCGTTGGCCGCCGAGGCGCTGGTTGAGCCCGCCGAGGTCGTTGACCCGCAGCAACACCAGGTAGCCTTCGGCGTTCTGCTCGGAGGGGTCGAGCTGGTTGGCCAGGCGGGCGTCGAACTGGCGGCGGTTGGCCAGGCCGGTGAGGGTGTCCTGGTAGGCCTCTTCGCGCAGCTTTTCGCTGCGGGCGGCCTCTTCGGCGAACAGGGTCTTGAGCTTGTCGACCATCTGGTTCATGGCCAGCACCACGCGCTTGAGCTCGGGCGTGCGCGGTACACGGGGCAGGGTGAGGAATTCGCGGCGGCTGATGGCCTGGGCCTGCTGGACCATGTTGTCCAGCGGGCGCAATTGGGTGCGCAGGAGGAAGCCGCCGAGCACGGCGCTGACCAGCCCACACACCACCAGCCAGGCGAGCATGCCCAGGGCGCTGTCCCACAGCTTGGCCAGGGCGAATTGCGGGTGGCTCACCACCTCGACCCGGGCGGCCTGCTCCCAGCCGCGCATGATCAGGGCGTCGCCGCCCTGGGCACGGAGGTCGACGATGCGGGCGAACCAGAGCGGGACGGTGCCGGTGACGGTGTCGGTCTGGCGCTCCACCTGCACCTCGCCGTCGCTGATGCGTACCACGCGGATGCGGGCGAAATAGCCGCTGTCGAAAATGGAGCTGACCATCAGCTCCAGCATGGCCGGGTCGTCCACATGGGGCGTCATGGACAGCGCCAGGGCGGTGGCGGCGTCCTGGGCGTGGGAGCGAAGCTGGCTGCGCAGTTGCTCGCGGGAGCTCTCCACGCCGGCCAGGAAGCTCCCGGTGAAAGCCACCACCAGGAACAGGCAGATCGCCAGAAACAGCTGCTTGAGTAACGACATCGTCTATCCCTCTCCGATCGGGAAGCCTTCGGCGCGCATCTTCTGCAGAATGTCCTGCCAGCGCGAGAGCCTCTTGCTGTCACCACTGCGCTTGCCCCCGGTGTAGAGCCCCTCGGCGTTGAAGGCGTAGACCGGCAGCAGGTCCTTGCGCTGGGAGGCGGGGCGGATGTCGCTGATCAGGTTGTCCAGGACCAGCGGGTCTGCCGTGGGGGTGGCGTAGAAGGTGAGCACCATGTGCGCCTGGTTGTAGTTCAGCGCCTTGACGTAGGTGATGCGCAGCTTCTCGGCAGGAATGCCGAGTCGGCGCAGGGTGAAGTACTTGGCGATGGAGTAGTCCTCGCAGTCGCCGGCACCCTTGACCAGGGCCTCGATGGGGGTGGCCCAGTAGTCGTTCTGGCGCCAGTTGCGCTGGTCGTCGACGAAACGCAGCTTGGCGTTGAAGAAGCGGTTGACGGCGGTGAGCTTGTCCTTCTCCGGCAGTTCGCCGCTGCGCTGGATCAGGTCGCTCCAGTCGAGGATGCGCTGGCGTGCCGGGCCGAGGTTGCCGTAGCGCTTCTCGGCGTTCTTGAGAATCGCCTCGAAGTCCCAGTCGGCCAGGGCGAGCAGGCTGAGCAGGGCGCAGGCGACCAGCAACGGCCACGCCATGCGCGGTCCGGCTGTACGGGTGTGCTGGTGGTGCCCTAGCTGCATCGTCAGGGTTTCCGCCCCTTGGGTTCATGCAGTCTAGGCAGGCGTCTGGCCTTTTGCCTTGCAAGGCAGTCGGAAAGATCAGGAGGACATCGGGGCCGCGTCAGTCGCGGTGCAGGGTCTTCTGCCGAAGGATGTAGACGCTGACCAGTACCGCGCTGGTGAGCATGAAACCCTGGGCCCAGGGGCGCTGCACCAGGTAGCAGGAGAACAGGATGCTCACCCACATCAGCACCAGGGCGTAGACCTTGCCGCGCAGGGGGATGCCGTTGCCTTCGAGGTAGTCACGAATCCACGGGCCCAGGTGCGGGTGGTCCACCAGCCAGCGGTAGAAGCGCTCGGAGCTGCGCACGAAGCAGGCTGCGGCCAGCAGCAGGAAGGGGGTGGTGGGCAGTACCGGCAGGAAGATGCCGATGACCCCCAGGGCGACGCTCAGCCAGCCGATGCACAGCAGTCCATAGCGGACCGCTGCGCTGCGGGCGCGGGGGATGTCGCCGTGGGCCATCGCGTGACTCAGTGGCGTGGCTTGAGCAGGGCGGGCTTCTCTTCGGGGGCGTGGCAGAGCAGGAACAGGGCGGTCAGCAGTTCGGGGATCTGCTCGATCATTTCGTCGACCAGGCTGCGATCGGCGGCGATGTCGGCGAATTCCGGCTGCTCGTCGAACAGGCCCGAGCCCACCATGATCGGCAGCAGCAGTTCGCTGACTTCCTCTTCGGCGTGTTCGAACCAGGCGGCTTCACGCAGGAACACACCCTCCATGAAGCCGATGCACCAGCCGCGCAGGTCCGAGTCGTCGGGTTCTTCGCCCAGGTCCAGATCGCAGGGCAGTTCGAGGTCCTCGTCGCTGGCCAGTTGGCGGGCGATGTGGGCCTTGAGCTGGAGGAGGGATTCTTCGATCGCTTCGTGCTCGGCGGCGTCGCGGTAGTGCGGCGGCTCGGCGAACAGGGCGTCGATCCACTCGCGGTCCGGCACCGGCTCGGGGGAGATGTTCAGGGCCGTCAGGTAGCCGTGGGCTGCCACGTAGTCCAGGGCTTCCTCGTGCAGGTCGTCGGCATCGAGAAAGGCTTGCAGGCGGGACAGTTGCTCAGCGAAGGACATCGGGGGGACTACCTTGAGGGGATAAATGAGCGTGGATTCTAGTCCAGTGCGCCGCAGGCGGCAAAAGCTGCGGCGATGGGCGAGGGCATCGCGACGGGCGGGCTGACGTATAATGCGCGGCTTGTTTCGGAGACCCCCATGCTCGACCACGCGCTGCGCATCCTCAAAGACGTATTCGGCTACGACGCCTTTCGCGGCAACCAGGCCGCCATCATCGAGCGCGTGGCCCGTGGCGGCGATGCACTGGTGCTGATGCCCACCGGGGGCGGCAAGTCCCTCTGCTACCAGGTGCCGGCGCTGATGCGCGAGGGCCTGGCGGTGGTGGTCTCGCCGTTGATCGCGCTGATGGACGACCAGGTGGCGACCCTGGAGGAGCTGGGTGTGGCGGCGGTGGCGCTGAACTCCACCCTCGGCGCGGACGAGCAGCGAGAGATCGCCGACCGCATCCGCCGCGGCGAGATCAAGCTGCTCTACCTGGCCCCCGAGCGGCTAGTGCAGCCGCGTATGCTGGCGTTCCTGGAGCGCCTGGACATCGCGCTGTTCGCCATCGACGAGGCCCACTGCGTGTCCCAGTGGGGGCACGATTTCCGTCCTGAATACCTGCAACTGGGTCAGTTGGCCGAGCTGTTCCCCGGTGTGCCGCGCATCGCGCTGACCGCCACCGCCGATCGCCGCACCCGTGAGGAGATCGTCCAGCGCCTGCACCTGCAGGAAGCAGAGCGGTTCCTGTCGAGCTTCGACCGGCCGAACATCTTTTACCGCATCGTGCCCAAGGACAATCCGCGCAAGCAGTTGCTGGGCTTCCTCGCCGAGCGCAAGGGCGATGCCGGCATCGTCTATTGCCTGTCGCGCAAGAAGGTGGAGGAGGTGGCGGCCTTCCTCTCCGAGCAGGGCTTCCCGGCGCTGCCCTACCACGCGGGCCTGGAGAACGAGCTGCGGGCGTACCACCAGCGGCGCTTCCTCAACGAGGAGGGGCTGATCATGGTGGCGACCATTGCCTTCGGCATGGGCATCGACAAGCCCAACGTGCGCTTCGTGGCCCACATGGACCTGCCGAAATCCCTGGAGGCGTACTACCAGGAGACCGGCCGCGCCGGGCGTGACGGCCTGCCGGCGGACGCCTGGATGGCCTACGGGCTGCAGGATGTGATCTTCCTCAAGCAGATGCTCAACAACTCCGAGGGCGATGAGCGGCACAAGCGCATCGAGCAGCACAAGCTGGAGGCGATGCTGGCGCTCTGCGAGGAGACCCGCTGCCGCCGCCAGGCACTGCTGGCCTATTTCGACGAGGAGCTGCCGCAGCCCTGCGGGCACTGCGACATCTGCGTCGACGGGGTGCAGACCTGGGACGCCACCGAGCCGGCCCGCCAGGCGCTGTCGACCGTCTACCGCAGCGGCCAGCGCTACGGCGTCGGGCACCTGGTGGATATCCTCCTTGGTCGTGACAACGAGAAGGTTCGCGCGGCGGGCCACCAGCACCTGTCGGTGTTCGGTGTGGGCAAGGCGTTTTCCGAGACGGAGTGGCGCACGCTGTTCCGCCAGTTGGTGGCGCGTGGCCTGGCCGACATCGACCTCGAAGGCTTCGGCGGGCTGCGTCTGAGCGAGGCGTGCCGGCCGCTGCTGCGCGGCGAGGTGACCCTGCAACTGCGCCGCGACCTGTCCACCAAGGCGCCCAAGCCGGCCGCCAGCGCGGCCAGTCAACTGGTGCGTGCCGACGAGCGCGAGCAGTGGGAGGCGCTGCGTACGCTGCGCCGCAAGCTGGCGGAGGAGCACAGTGTGCCGCCCTACGTCATCTTCCCGGACGCCACCCTGCTGGAGATGCTGCGCAGCCGGCCGTCGAGCCTGTCGGACATGGCCCGGGTCAGCGGCGTGGGCGCACGCAAGCTGGAGCGCTACGGCCAGGCCTTCCTCGAAGTGCTCAACGGTGCCGAGTCCGAAGCGCCCCGTGCCGTGGCGGACCTGCGCCATGAGCTGGTCAGCCTGGCCCGCGCCGGCATGACCCCAACGCAGATCGCCCGCCAGTTGCAGTGCACCGAGAAGAACGTCTATGCGCTGCTGGCCGAGGCTATCGCCGCCCAGCAGCTGAGCCTGGAGCAGGCGCTGGACCTGCCCGAGGACACCCTCGGCGAGGTGCAGGATGCCTTCCTTGACGGCGAAGGCGAGCTGCCGCCGGTGGCCGAAGTGGCCCAACTGCTGGGCGGGCGGGTGCCAGAGGGTGTGCTGTACTGCGTGCGTGCGGCGTTGCAGGCGGAGTTCGAGGCCTGAGGACGGGCGGGCAGGGCCACTTGTAGGCCACCCTGGCGGCTACTAATGTGCAACGTGGCGTGCGCGCAGCCGGGAAGGCGCGCGCAGTCTTCGTCATCCATGTGAGGTGGATGCCCGGAGCGTGCCGACGCTGCATGGCCGGGCGCAGCAGCAGGTCCCGGCCCCATAACAAGAGGTGGCCGTGACCACACCCCATGCCTGGCTGGACGATGTGCGTCCCAATCCCTATGCCGACCAGCTCGCCGTCGGCTTCCGCAAATTGCGTTTCGTGCGCCCGCTGGAGCACGAGTACCGGCAGTTCTTTCTGGAACAGTCCTTCGACCTCAAGCGCATTGTGCTGCTGCTGTCGTTGCCCATGTGGCTGGCCTTCGCCGTGCTGGACTTCCAACTGGTGAGCACGGCGGAGCGTTGGTGGATGCTGGCGGTCCGGGTGGTGGTGCTGGTGCTGCTGGTGATCTGCTGCGGTCTGGTGCTGCAGCGGCGTCATGTTCACCTGCTGGCGCCCCTCAGCCAGGCGTGCGTCGCCGCGCTGGGGCTGGGGGCCGCGGCGGTGGTGGCCATCGCCCATCGGGTCGATCCGTCGTTCCCCTATGAAGGCTTGCTGCTGGTGTGCATGGCCGCCTACTTCGTGGTGGGGCTGCGCCTGGGGGAGGCGCTGCTGGTGGCGGTGCTGGTGCTTTCGGTCTACGTGGTGCTGGAGCTGTGGGCGGGCCTGCCGCCGGCGCGGCTGGCGAACAACCTGCTGTTCCTGGTCTGCGGCAATCTGCTGGGGGCGGTGGGCGGCTACCTGGTGGAGTACAAGTCCCGCGAGCATTTCCTGGTGAGTCGGTTGATGCGGCTGCTGGCCGATCACGACAGCCTCACCGGCCTGCACAACCGCCGCAGCTTCAACCGCCAACTGGAGCGGGTCTGGCGGCAGGCACAGCGGGAGTCCAGGCCGCTGGCGCTGCTGCTGTGCGATGTGGACCACTTCAAGGCCTACAACGACCTCTATGGTCACCAGCGTGGGGATGTGGCGCTGCAGCGGGTGGCCGGGGTGCTGGAGGATGCGGCGCGTCGCCCCCTGGACATGGCGGTGCGCCTGGGAGGCGAGGAGTTCGCTGTGCTGCTCTATGGCACCCCGGAGGAGGAGGCGCGTCAGCATGCCGAGCGTATCCGGGCGGCGGTTGAGGCCCTGGCGGTACCCCATGAAGGCTCCAGCACCGGTGCGGTGCTGACGCTGTCCATCGGCCTGGCCTGCCTGGCGCCCCAGGCCGACAGCCCGATCGCGCACCTCTACGCCCTGTATGAACATGCCGACCGGGCGCTGTACCAGGCCAAGGCGTTCGGCCGCAACCAGGTGGTGGCGTGACACTGGCGTAGATGGTCGCTCCGGCTGGCGCCATGGGTGACTGTGCCGCCGGGAGGGCGGTGCTAGCATCGCTCGCCCCTGCACCGGAGAGCCCGCCCCATGGACATGCTGATCGGCCCGGACGGCCAGCCCCGCTACGGCCAGTTCGACACCACCCCGACCCTCATCAACTACCGGGATTTCGACTTCCGCTCACCCATGGGGCGCCGCCGTGGTGCGCTGGCCAAGTGGCGGCGTTTCCACCAGTTCCAGTACTTCGGGATCATCAGCAACGAGCTGATCGGCGGCTGTGCATTGGCCAACCTGAGCCTGCTCGGGGTGGGCTTCGTCTACCTGTTCCACCCGGCCAGCGGGCGCATGATCGAGCGCCAGTTCAAGCTGCCGCTGGGCTGGGGCACGCGCTTTTCCCAGTCGCCCGACAGCGGCACCTGCGAGCTGCGCATCGGTCGCAACCTGCTGCGATTGGAGAACCAGGCCGAGCGCCGGGAAAAGCGCCTGCGCGTGGAGCTGGACGACGGCACCCGCATCGATGCGCTGTTCGCCGAGCAGGGCTTCCAGCCCATGGGCTTGTGCACCCCGGCCGGGGCGGACGGCTGGGTCTACGCGCGCAAGGTGGCCGGTGTGCCCTGCCAGGGGCGGATCGAGAGCGCGCTGGGGCAGTTCGACCTCGGCACGCTGGGGGCCTACGCCCACCACGACTGGTCGGCTGGCTACATGCGCCCGGAAACGGTGTGGAACTGGGCCTGCCTGTCCGGCGAGGCGGCGGGGATTCGCCTCGGCCTGAACCTGTCCTGCGGGGTCAACGAGACCAGCTTCACCGAGAACTGCTTCTGGCTGGACGGCGAGCTGGTCAAGGTCGACACCGTGCGCTTCGCCTTCGATCGCCAGCAGCCGCTGGAGCCCTGGCACATCACCTCCCATGACGGCCAGGTGGACCTGCGTTTCCGTGGCGAGGGGCTGCACAAGGAGCGCCTCAACGCCGGCTTCCTGGCCAGCAACTTCAAGCAGGTCTTCGGCCGTTTCGACGGCGTTCTCCGCCCCCACGGCCGCCCGGCGATTCCCGTGGAGGGGTTGTGGGGCTTTGTCGAAGATCAATATGTGAAGTGGTAGTTACAGTCTGCGGCTTGCTCCGGATCGCCGCCTATGATTAGCTCGCTAACTATTAGTTTTGGCTGTCAGAGTCCGTTTCATGTCCCACACCGATCAACACCGCTTCGCCATGCAGCTTGCGCAGATGTCGCGGGCCTGGCGAGCGGAGATGGACCGTCGTCTGGTCGACCTAGGCCTTTCCCAAGCCCGCTGGCTGGTGCTGCTGCACCTGGCCCGCTTCGAAGAACTTCCCACCCAGCGCGAACTGGCCAAGAGCGTCGGCGTCGAAGGCCCGACGCTGGCGCGCCTGCTCGATAGCCTCGAAGCCCAGGAGCTGGTCCAGCGCCTGGCCGTGGCCGAGGACCGCCGGGCGAAGAAGATCACCCTCTGCCCCAAGGCCCGGCCGCTGATCGAGAAGATCGAGTCGATCTCCAGCCAGCTGCGCCGCGAGGTCTTCACCGGCATCGACGAGGAAGAGCTGCGTCGTTGCCAGCAGGTCCACGCGAAGATCCTGGCCAATCTGGAACGGCGCTGATGTCGCAGGACCTCGAGGCCCTGCACACCCGCTACGGTTCCCGCTATCCCCACTGGCTGCTGGCGCTGTTGATGGTCGGCAGCATGGCGATGATCCTCGCCTCCACCAGCATCAACGTGGCCTTGCCGACCCTCATGGCGGAGTTCGCCATCGGCCGGCCCATGGCCCAGTGGCTGGCCACAGGCTTTCTCGCCGCGATGACCGCCGGGCTCCTGCTCTCGGCCTGGGCCCAGGCCCGGCTTGGGGCACGGCGTACCGTCCAGCTCGGCATCGGGCTGTTCATCCTCGCCTCGCTGCTCGCGTTGCTGGCCCAGGCGGCCTGGCAACTCATTGCCTTGCGCATCATCCAGGGCGCCAGTGCCGGGGTGATCCAGCCCCTGGCGATGGTGCTGATCTTCCGTGTCTTCGCCGATGGCGGGCGCGGCATGGCCCTGGGCACCTACGGCCTGGGGGTGATGGTGGCGCCGACCCTTGGTCCCACCATCGGTGGCTACCTGATCGACCACTTCGGCTGGCAGGCGGTGTTCTGGCTGCCGCTGCCCATGTGCGTGGCTGCATTGATCGGTGCGCAATGGCTGATGCCCAGTGACCGCAACCGGCAGACCCCGGGCGTGGACCTGCTGGCGTTCGGCTTCCTTTGTGTGGCGCTGTTCGCCCTGCTCGGCGCCCTGGCCGAAGCCCAGCGTTTCGGCTGGCTGGCACCGTCGTGCTGGATACCCGGGCTGTTGGGGATTTCCGCCGCTGGCGGATTTGCCTGGCGCAGCCGGGTGTCGGCGCGACCGTTGCTGCCGATGCGGCTGTGGCGTCATGCGGCGTTCCGCAAGGCCAGTTGGGTGGCTCTGGCGCTGGGGCTCGGGTTATACGGCTCCACCTACCTGATCCCGCTCTACCTGCAGACCGTCGATGGCTACAGTGCCGGTCGCGCTGGCTTGCTCCTGCTGCCCACCGGGGTGGTTCTGGGGCTGGCGTCGTTCGCCGGTGGCTGGCTCAGTGACCAGTTGTCGGCCGCTGCGTTGCTGGTGGGCGGGTTGCTGGTGTTCGCCCTGTCCTGCTTCGGCCTGGGGCTGGTGGGGGAAGGGGCGAGCTTCCTGGTGCTGTGCTTCTGGGCCTGTGTCGGCCGCCTCGGCCTGGGCCTGCTGCTGCCGGCCCTTAGCACCGGCTCGCTGGACGTGCTGAGCGCCGAGGAGCTGGCCCAGGGCGCTGGCGCTATCACCTTCGTGCGCCAGTTGGGCGGCGCATTCGGGGTCAACCTGGTGACCTTCTTCCTCGAATGGCGGCATCTGGCAGGTGGCGGCGATCACGCGGCCAATGCCTGGGCCTTCCAGCAGACCTTTTGTCTGGTCGCGCTGCTGTTCCTGATAGCGATCTGGCCTGCCCTGGGCGTTCGCGCGACAAAAGTCTGACGAAATCGGTACGGCGTCTCAGTGGTTGTGTGAATTTCGTCACTTTCATGGCGAAAATCCAGTAAGATTCGTCCGTAATGGCCCGATGCCTTTACTGCGGGCGTTTCATGAAATTCCATCCATACTGATTTCAGCCGGGTTACACAGGGATCGGCCCGACATCACATCGTTCATTGCCAACGCCCGCTTTGGCCATTCCATGGATCGTGGAGTCGTCGTGGCGTTCGAGCCGGCATGACCGGGGGAGGGCACATGGCTCGATTCAACACGTTCCTGGCGGCGCTGGCATCGGGGCCGCTGCTTTATTCAGGCCTGGCGTCAGCGCTGGGTCTGGGCGACATCACCCTGCACTCGGCGCTCAACCAGCCGCTGGAGGCGGACATCGAGTTGCTGGACCTGGGCGACCTGGGGGAAAGCGACATCAGGGTCAGCCTGGCGCCGAACGAGGTGTTCGAGCGCTCCGGGGTTGAGCGCTTCATCTTCCTCAACGACTTGCGCTTCAGCCCGATGATCCGTGGCAGCCGGGGCTACATCCGGGTGGCCTCGAGCAAGCCGGTGCGCGAGCCGTACCTGAACTTCATCGTCGAAGTGGCCCGGCCCAATGGCCGCCTGCTGCGCGAGTACACCTTGCTGCTGGACCCGCCGGAGTCCTCGGCCTACCGCCCGGTGGCTGCGCCCCTGGCAGATGCCCGCGCCCGGCCGACCCAGGCGGTGCCGGCTGCGCCCCGCGAGGCGCCCCCGGCCACCCAGGGCAAGCGCTACACGGTGGCTCGTGGCGACAGTCTCTGGGGCATCGCTCAGCGCCTCAGCGCCGGCAGCGGCATGAGCACGGCGCAGATGATGAATGGCATCCACGCCCTCAACGCCGCAGCCTTTGCCAATGGCGATCCGAGCCGCCTGAGCGTCGGCCAGAGTCTGCTGCTGCCGGATGCCGCCCGTGTCGAGCCGGTTGCGTCGGTGGCCCCGGCGACCGCTCCCGACAGCCTGCGCCTCTCCGAACCCGATGCTCCGGTCGCACCCAATGCCCCGGCCTCCGAGGAGTTACCGCAGCAGTTGGCCGAGGTGCAGCGCCGCGTCGACGCCGAGTTGGCCAACAGCGAGAACGAGCGCCTGCAACTGCGGCAGGACATCGCCGACCTGCAGCTTAAGCTGGAGTCGCTGCAGCAACTGATGGCGGAAAAAGATGCCCAACTGGCGCGCCTGCAAGGTGCCCTGCAGCAGCAGGCCACTGCGCAGCCGCCGGTCGAGCAATCGGCCGCACAGCCCCAGGCCGAAGCGGCGCCGGCCCAGCCGACCGCCGCGCCCGCCGTCGAGCCCGAGGGCACCGGCCTGTTCACCTGGCCCAACAGCCTGTTGTTCCTCGGTGTGCCGGCCATCCTGCTGGTGCTTCTGCTGCTCGTCGCGCGTCGGCGCAAGCCTGCGCCTGATGACACGCCGGCCGAGCCGGTGATCGCCCCGGCAGTGGAACCGCGTCCCCGCGCCACCGTCACCCCGCTGGTACGCCCGGCCGCGCCTGCTGCCGTCGCTGCCCCGGTGGAGGCCCCCGTCGCTCCGCCTGCTCGGGTCGACACCCCGTCGCCGGCGCCCCGTCCGTCCAGCGACTCCCTGGACGGCGCGAACATCTACATCGCTTATGGTCGTTTCCGCGATGCCGAGACGGCGCTGCGCGCGGCCATCGTCCAGGAGCCGCGTCGTACTGACCTGCGCTTGCGCCTGCTGGAGGTTCTGGGGGAGCTGGGCGAGTCCGGCGCGTTCGCCAGCGAGGCGCACACCCTGACCGAGATGGGCATGGAGCCGGCGCGCATCGATGCCATCAAGGCGCGCTACCCCGTGATCGAGGTGCCGTCCGAGGCGGCGCCGATGCTGGAGGAGGCCACCATCATCCTCAACGAGACGCCCCTGGTCGACGAGGTGCCCAGCGTGCCGCTCAACGGCCTGGACGACGAGTTCACCGACGAGTTCCAGCTCAACCTCGCCGACCTGCCCCTGGATGCCGACTGGGACAGCCTCAGCCCGTTCAAGCCCGATGCACCCAAGAGCCGCGCCGGCCGAGGGCCGGAGAGCACACCCAAGGCACCGGAGCCAGCAGTGGACCCGTCATTCAAGAGCAACCTCCACGAACTGCCGGAAGTGTTCGAGCTGGACCACCTGGACGAACCGGAAGCAGCCGAGCCGCTGCCACTGGCCCAGGCCGACGAGGAGCTGGTGTTCGACCTGGGTGACGACGATCTGGAGCACCTGGCCGCGCACCAGGAGAACATCATGCGGCTCAACCTGGCGCTGGCCTACATCGACCAGGGCGACGTCGGGAGCGCTTGCAACATCCTCAACGAGGTCATCGACCAGGGCGACGAAGAGCAGAAGCAGGAAGCCCGCGAGCTGCTGGCGCGAATCGCCTGACCCCCCTCCAACCGGCGCCCCTGGGCGCCGGTTTTCTTTGTGCTGCCGTCACCCCTTGCTCAGAATGTGCGCCCCAGGTTGAGGTAGAGCGCCCGCTCGGCGGCGTCGTTGAGGCCGTAGCTGAAGTCCAGCGGCCCCAGGGGCGTGTCGAAGCTGACGAACAGGCTGCCGGCATTGATGTAGCCGCTGTCGAAGCTGTTGTCCCGGTTCCACGCGCGCCCGCGCTCCAGGCTGGCGCCCACGTAGAAGGGGAAGTCCAGCGGCAGGAACGAGCGCTGGGTCATGCGCCGGTAGTAGATCGCCCGCGCCAGGCTGATGTTCTGCCCGGCCACCGAATTCTCGCGGAAGCCCGACAACTGGCGCGCACCGCCCAACTGGAAGCTGGAGGGCACCACTTCGGTGCTGTCCAGGGTGCGCCCGTAGCGGCCGCCCAGCACCAGGGTGTCGGGGCCGCGGCTGAAGGCCTTGTCCAGGCTGAGTTCCCATTGCCGGTAGCGGTCGTCGGCACCCAGGCTGGGGTCGAACTGGCGCACGGTGAGCTTGATGTCCTCACCCTCGTGGGGGTAGTCGACGTTGTCCAGGGTGTCGAAGGAGTACTTCGCTTCGTAGTAGCCGTTGCTGAAGCTGAAGCTGGGCAGGCGCCGGTCGCCGATGCGCACATCGGCCTCGCCCCATTCCTGGCCGATGCCGAGGCGCAGTTCGCCGTTGTTGGCGATCTGCCGGCCCAGGTTGAAGCCGTAGCCGTAGCGCTGCAGGCGGTATTCAGCGATGGGGTCGTTGTCCAGCACGGCGTCGATGTTCTGCGCCGAGGCCGCCAGGTAGGGGGCGACGAAGTAGCGCGAGCCGTAGTCCAGCGGCTGGTAGAACTCGCTGTAGAGCACCTGCTGGCTGCCGATCTGGGCCCGTGTCAGCCACTCGGCACCGAGGTCGTTGAGGCCATTCACCCGGTAGCTGGCACCAAGGTTGTAGGTGCCGCCACCGCGCATGTCGTCGGAGAGGTTCAGGCCCAGGCGCAGGTAGTCGGTGCCGTTGCGCTTGCCGCGGGCACTGATCACCAGGATGTTGCCGTCCTTGTGCTTGACCACGCGGTAATGCACCTGCTCGAAGTAGTCGAGGCCGTAGAGGGTGCCCATGTCGGCCTGCAGACGGGCGAGGTCCAGGGGCTCGCCGAGCTCCTGGCGGATCTGCCGGCGGATCACCTCATCGCCCACCTTGGAGTCGTTCTCCACCTGGATGCGGGTGATCACCGGGCGTCGCTCACCCGGTTGGCGTGCCTGCACCAGTTCCGCGTCCTGGCCGGGGCGGGCGTCCCGGCGCAGTGTCGCCAGGCGGGCCTGGAGGATGGTGGCGGCCCGGTAGCCGGCGTCGATCACTTCGCGGGCGTGGCTGAAATCGGTGGCGCTGTAGCCGGCCAGGGGCGGCTGCACGAGGATGTCGTCGGGGCCGAGGGTGGCGAGCTGCGCCTCGGAGTTGCGCCGGGTCATCAGCGTCACCGACTGGTTGAGCACGTCCACCACGGTGGTCAGCTCCTTGCGGCTGCGCAGGGGCGTGCCGATGTCGACGGTGATCACCCGGTCGACGCCCATCTCCCGTGCCACGTCCACCGGGATGTTGTCCACCATGCCGCCGTCCACCAGCAGGCGCCCGTCCACTTCAACCGGGGCGAACACCGCGGGGATCGACATGCTGGCGCGGATGGCCTGGGGCAGGTGGCCCTTGCGGAATACCACCTTCTCGCCGGTGGAGATGTCGGTGGCCACGGCGCGGAAGGGGATTCCCAGGCGGTCGAAGTCGCGGGTGTCGCTGGTGTGCACCAGCAGGCTCTCCAGCAGCAGTGCGAGGTTCTGGCCCTGGATCACGCCGAGCGGCAGGCCCAGGCTGCCGTCGTCACGAAAGCTGAGCTTCTGCTTCACCAGGAAGTCGCGGTCGTCCTGCTTGCGGCGGAAGGGCACGTCCTCCCGCGCGGGGGCGTCGGAGAGGGCCTGGCGCCAGTCCAGGGTCAGCGCGAGCTTTTCCAGCTCCTCGACGCTGTAGCCGGAGGCATAGAGCCCGCCGATCACCGCGCCCATGCTGGTGCCGGCGATGGCGTCGATGTGGATACCTTGCTCCTCCAGTGCCTTGAGCACGCCGATGTGGGCCAGCCCGCGGGCGGCCCCGCCGGAAAGCACCAGGCCGACGCGGGGCCGTGCGGCATCGGCCACGGCGCAGCAGGTGGTGAGCAGGAGGGTGAGGGCGAGGAGCACGCGGCGCATAACGCTTCCCTGGTCAGGCGGGGGAAAAAGGCCGCTATTATAGGCGCCCTCCCGACTGCTCCGAGCCTGAAATGAGTGCTGCCAAGCCCGAGATCGTCATCACCTATTGCACCCAATGCCAATGGCTGCTGCGTGCTGCCTGGCTGGCCCAGGAGCTGCTCAGCACCTTCTCCGACGACCTCGGCCGGGTGGCGCTGGAGCCCGGCAGCGGCGGCGTGTTCCGCATCACCTGCGACGGCGTGGAGATCTGGGAGCGCAAGGCCGACGGTGGCTTCCCCGAGGCCAAGGTGCTCAAGCAGCGGGTTCGCGACCGCATCGACCCGGCCCGCGACCTGGGCCACAACGACCGCCCCTGAGCGGCGTGTATCAGAACGTTTGCCGCCCCTTTAAACAGCACTGACCCCCTCTCGACCGGGCCCGGCGAATGATTCGCCCGTGGCTGCCGTGTGCGGCTGTTCTGCGATGAGGTGAGCGAAGTCGGTGAAACGAACCCTGGTCCTGGCGCTGGGGCTGTCCACCCAGGTGCTGGCCGGACGGTGCCCGCGAGCTGTGGATCGGCAGCAGGCTGTACTTCGTCGCCGCCGGCTCCTGCTACCTGTGGAACAGCAGCGCAACACGCTACGAGGTGGTCGCCCTGCCGCCCATGGTGCAAGGCAACCGCGTGGCCAGCTACGAAGTGATCGCCTACCCGGCCAACGGGCAGCGTGTCGGCCAGAGTGGCTTCGACCCCGCCACCGCGACGCGCCCAGTGGGCGCCGAAGTCACCGAGCGCTACCGCCGGGCCCTGGGCGCTTGCCTCGCCAGGCGCGGCTACAGCCTCAACTGACGATGTGGGCAGATGGCCGGGTCGGTTCAGCCCAAGTGCTGCGACCTGGCCTGCTCGGCGCGCACTGCCGCAACGAATGTCTGCATCGCCGAAGAGGCGACCCGGCTGCGCCGACTGATCAGGCCGTAGGGCGGCAGTCGTGGGCCGAAATGGATGGGAAGAATGGCCAGCAGGTGACGGCCGGGGTAATCCTCCACCACCGAGCGAGGGGTCACGCCGATCATGTCGGTCTGCTGCAACAGGGACAGCAGGGTCATGATCGATGTCGTTTCGACGATGCTGCTGGGGAGGTCCACCCGTGCGTTGTGAAAGGCCTGGTTGACGATGGCCCGCATCGGGCTCGGGTGTTGCTGCAACACCCAGGTCATGCCCTGCAGCTCTTCCCAGGTCAGGTGGCTGGCCTGGGTCGTCGGATTGTGCGCGCCAGCGACCACGCACAGTTCCTCTTCGCCGAGGCTGTCGAACATCAGGTCATCGGCACGCGTACCGGTGGGGATGCGCCCCATCACCACGTCCAACTGGTCCTGCTGCAGGGCCTGGACCAGTACGTCGCTGGTGTCCACCTGGATGCTCATGGACAGGCGAGGGTGGCTTTGCTTCAGCGTGGCGATGGTGCGTGTCAGCAGGCCCGAAGCGAGTGCAGGAATCGCCCCGACCGTGACCCTGCCCAGGTTGCCGGACTCCAGGGCCACCAGTTCCTCGCGCATGCCGGAGAGTTCCGAGAACACCATCCGCGCGTAGTAGATCACCGTCTCTCCGAACGGCGTGGCACGCATGCCCCTTGGCAGTCGCTCGAAGAGTTCGACGCCGAGCAGGCTTTCGGCCTCGTGGAGCATCTTGGTGGCGGCGGGTTGGGTCATGCCGATTTCGTCAGCGGCACGGCGCAGGGAGCCGAGATCCTCCAGGGCGATCATCAGGCGCAACTGACGCAGGCGCAGACGGCTGTGGATGAGACTGGCGTCGGGTATTCGGGACATTGCGGCGGCTCGCTGATCGGAAGGTCGCAAGCCTGGCAACAAACCGCTGCCGCTGCCAAGGGGGCGCCGTGCGGTGAGGGTCATCCGAGGGACTCCCCAGGCGCCATGTGGCGCCTGCGCAGGCGTTGCAGCAGGCGCGCCAGCAGCGGCCAGAACAGCATCAGCAAGGCTGCGCCGGTGAGGCTGCCCACCAGGGGGTTGGACCAGAAGATCGCCAGCTCCCCATCGGAGAACAGCATCGACTGGCGGAAGGCATCCTCGGCCTTGTCGCCCAGCACTGCCGCCAGCACCAGGGGGGCGATGGGGTAGCCAAGTTTCTTGAACAGATAGCCCAGCGCTCCGAAGCCCAGCATCAGCGCCACGTCGAACATCGAGTTGTGCACCGAATAGGCCCCGATGGCGCAGACCATGATGATGATCGGCGCAATGATCGAGAACGGGATGCGCAGGATCGAAGCGAACAGCGGCACCGTGGCCAGCACCACGATCAGGCTGACCACATTGCCCAGGTACATGCTGGCGATCAGGCCCCAGACGAAGTCGTGCTGCTCGACGAACAGCGTCGGTCCCGGATGCAGGCCCCAGATCATCAGGCCGCCCAGCATCACCGCTGCCGTGGCCGAGCCGGGGATGCCCAGGGTCAGCATCGGCAGCAGGGCGCTGGTGCCGGCGCTGTGGTCAGCGGTTTCCGGGGCGATGACCCCTTCGAGCTCACCCTTGCCGAAGTTGTCGCGGTTCTTCGAGAAGCGCCGCGCCAGGCTGTAGCTCATGAACGAGGCGGCGGTCGGGCCGCCGGGGGTTATGCCCATCCAGCAGCCGACCAGCACACTGCGCAGCCAGCTCAGCCAATAGCGCGGCAGCTTGGCCCAGGTGCGCAGGATGGTCATCGGCGTGATACGCGCATGCTCCCCGCGAAACACCAGACCTTCCTCCACCGTGCAGAGAATCTCGCCGATGCCGAACAGGCCGATCACCGCCACTTCGAAGCTGATGCCCGACAGCAGCCAGCTCTGGTCGAAGGTCAGGCGCAGGTCACCGGACACCGTATCCATGCCCACCGCGGCCATCGCGAACCCGATCATCATCGCCACCACGGTCTTCAGCGGCGGGTTCCTGCTCATGCCGATGAAGGTGCAGAAGGCCAGCAGGTAGACGGCAAAGAACTCCGGCGAACTGAACTGCATGGCGAAGTCGGCGATGCGTGTGGACAGGAAGGTCAGCAGCAGCACGCCCATCAGCGCCCCCAGCAGGGCCGAGGTGAAGGCGGCGGTCAGAGCCTCGGCAGCCTTGCCCTGGCGAGCCATGGGATAGCCATCGAAGGTGGTCGCCACCGACGAGGGCTCGCCGGGAATGTTGAACAGGATCGAGGTGATCGAGCCGCCGAACAGTGCGCCCCAGTACATGCAGGAGAGCAGGATGATGGCCGACACCGGTTCCATGGTGAAAGTCAGCGGCAACAGCAACGCCACGCCATTGGGCGCACCGAGGCCCGGCAGTACGCCGACCAGGATGCCCAGCAGCACCCCCACCACCATCACGCCGATGTGGCCGGGCGTGAGGATGAGGTTCATGCCATGCAGGAGGGAATCGATCTCGCTCATGCCCACCATCCTCCCAGCCCTGCCAGCGGACCCGCCGGCAAGGGCACCTTGAACCACAGGGCGAAGATCAGGTAGCTGGCCAGGCTGGCGCCCACTGCCACGGCGAGGATCATCGGCCAACCGTAGGGGCTCTGGCGCTGGCGGTCGCGCCACATGAACCCGGCGATGAGCAGCGCCGAGGCGATGTAGATGCCGGTGAAGGGCGTGATGGCCACGTACAGGGCAACGGGCAGGTACACCGCCAACACCTGGCGGAAGGCGCGGCGGCTGACGAAGGCGTGGCCCAATGCGCGCCAGTTGAGCGCCGTGGACAACAGATTGGCCAGGCTGGCGCCGCTCAGCAGCAGGCCGATGTAGAAGGGGAAGTAGCCCGCTTCCGGGCCGGCATCGCCCCAGCCGATGTCGCTCTCGATGCTACCCAGCATCACCACTGCGCCGAGCGCCCCGGTGAACAGGGCCAGGCCGCACTCCACCCAGCGTGTACCGAGCAGGGCCGCGCTATCGTGTTTCGGATTCATGTCGTTCACCCTCGATGCGGGCACCACGCCAGGGGGCCCTCGGTGGATCACTTGCGCAGCCAGCCGGCCTGCTCGAAGACCGGGGTGGCCCGGGCGGTGTCCTGCTCGATGTAGGCGATCAGCTCGTCACCGGTGAGGAAGGTCGGTACCAGTGCATTACGCGCGACATACGCCTTGAATTCGGCGGTCTGAGTGACCTTGCGCAGCAGATCGACATAGAACGCCTGCTGTTCGGCAGAAACACCGCCGGCCATGAACACCGTGCGCGGGAAGCGGTACTGGTCGATGCCCAGGCCCTGCTCCTTGCAGGTCGGCACGTCTGACCAGGCGTGCTCCCCGGTGACGTTCTCGCGGTAGGTCATCCGCGCCTGGCTGAACACGCACAGCGGGCGAACCTGGTTGCCGCGCCACTGGCTGACACTCTCGGCCGGGTTGTTGACGTTGGAGGTGATGTGCTTGCCGGCCAACTGCGTGGCCGCTTCGCTGCCGCTCTTGAAGGGGATGTAGGTCAGCGTGCTGCCCGTGGTCTGGTTGAGCAGCAGGGTCAGGGTCTGGTCGACATCCTTGGACTGGCTGCCGCCCATGCGCATCTTCGTTGGGTTGTCGCGTGCCGCGTCGACGTAGGCCCTGGCGTCCTGCCAGGGGGCATCCTGGTAGGTCCAGAGGATGAAGTCGTCCTCGGCCACGGCAGCCACCGGGGTGAGGTCGCTCCACTGGTAGCCGAGTCTGGCAACCAGCGGCAGCAAATAGACGTTGTTGGTGCCGATCACCAGGCGTTCGGGTTTGCCCTTGGCCAGCTTCATGTCGAGGAAGGCCTCGGCGCCGTTGCCGCCTCCCTTGTTCAGTACCACCGTGTTGACGTCCAGCAGCTTGTGCCGGGTGATGATCGACTGGATCAGGCGACCGAGCTGGTCGGTGCCCCCGCCAGGGCCGCCGGCGACGACGATCTCGATGTTCTTCTCCGGTTGCCAGGCATGGGCCAGAGCGGGCAGGGCGCCTGTGCAGATCAGGGTGCAGCCGGCGAGCAGGCGAGCGAGATGACGAACACGTGGAGTCCGCATGGTGAGCCTCTTGTTGTGCTTGTTATCGAGTGGCTCGAGTGTGGGAAGCGAGTCTGCCCGCGTCCACTGAGTAAATCGCATACACCGATAGCCTGAGGTTATCGAATCGTTCTGCAGTGCGTGTTCGTGGAATCGGTAGCGGTGGCTTGAGCGATATCCAGGGGTGATAGGCCTATGAGGGGTTTTGATTGGACGGTAATAGCCCAGGGTTGAATAGTGCCTCTACACCGGTGGCCGACTCGAAGCGCCGGACCCTTACAAGAACGATAACGATGAGGTCTCCGCCATGGCTGATTCGAGCGCAACACCCCACCTGCACCCGTCGTCTGCCTCTACCGCCCCGGTGACCCACGCACATCCCACTAACGTGCGCTGGCGCATCTTCGCCCTCATCTTCGCCCTGACGGTGATCAACCTGGTCGATCGGGTTTCGCTGTCCATCGCCATGCCGGTCATCGCCGGTGAGTTCCAGCTCTCGCCGAGCATGCAGGGGTTGATCCTCAGCAGCTTCTTCTGGGCCTATGCGCTGTTGCAGATTCCCGGAGGCTGGATGATCGACCGCTATGGCCCACGCCGGGTCATTGCCTGGTCCACCGGCTTGTGGGGCACCTTCCAGACACTCGCCGCTTTCGCTACCGGTGGCTTGTCGCTGATCGTCGCCCGGGTCGCCCTGGGGGCAGCGGAGGCGCCTCTATTTCCCGCCGGCGGCAAGCTCAACTCCCTCTGGCTGGGCAGCGGCGAGCGAAGCCGGGGTGCCGTGCTGATGGATTGTGGCGGCCCGCTGGGCGTGGCCCTCGGCGGCCTGATCATCGCCTACCTGATCGCCGTACTGGGCTCCTGGCGCACGGCCTTCTTCATTGCCGGCATCGCCACCCTGGCCACCGGCTGGCTGGCCTGGCGCTACCTGCGTGACAACCCGGCCGAGCATCCACAGGTGAACCGGGCCGAACTGAACGTGATCAACGAGGGACGCAGCGTTCCGATGGCCGATGCGGCACACCATCACGTCCGTGGCCTGGGCATCGCCCATCGTTCGCTGGTCGGCATCCTGCTCGGTCGTGCCAGTTGGGCCATGGTCTTTTTCGGCCTGCTGACCTGGGGACCCAGCTACCTGGCCCAAGCCCGTGGCTTCGACATCAAGGGCATTGGTGCAGCCACCTTCGTGATCTTCCTGTGTGGCGCCGTCGGTTCGCTGGCCGGTGGCTTCTGCTGCGACCTGCTGATCCGCAAGGGCATGCGTCGCGGTCTGGCCGCCAAGGGCATGCTGAGCATCTCCGGCCTGGCCGCGCTGGGCGCCTTCCTGCTGTTGCCGAGCCTGAGCGATGCCTATCTGGCCGTCGGCCTGCTGTCGCTGACCGCCTTCTTCCTGATGTGGGGCAGCCTGTACTGGAGCTTCCCGGCATTGCTGGCATCGCCTGCACGGGTGGGGCTGATCGGCGGCGTGATGAACCTGGCCGGCAGCCTGGGCGGCATCGCCGTGCCCATTCTGGTTGGCCTGCTGGTGCAGCATGCCGGCGGCTATCCCGCGGTACTGGCCTTCTTCGCCCTGTGCTCGGCCCTGTTCATCGCCGGCACCCTGCTGATTTCCCTGGATGACACCGAGGTTTCCCATGGCTGAGCTGTACGACGGGCCGATCGTCGACGCCCATCACCATTTCTGGGACCCACAGCGCAACCACCACCCCTGGCTCTCCGGCGAACACTGCATCCCGTTCCGCTACGGTGACTACAGCGCCATCAAGCGCCGCTATTTCCCGGCGGACTACCTGGCCGATGCCGGCGAGCATCCGGTGGTGGGAACCGTGTACGTGGAGACCGAATGGAGCCCGCGCGACCCCATCGGCGAGACCGCCTTCATCCATGAGGTTGCCGCCCTGTATGGCGCGCCCAACGCCGTCGTTGCGCAAGCCTGGCTGGATGCCCCGGATGCTGCTGACGTGCTCGAAGCGCAGGCCGCCTTCGAACGGGTGCGCAGCGTGCGGCACAAGCCCGGTGGCCCGGCCTCACCCGAGGAAGTCGGGGCCTGCCGCACGCTGATGAGCGACGAACGCTGGCGTCAGGGCTATGCCGGACTGGCGCGGCACGGGCTGCACTTCGATCTGCAGACACCCTGGTGGAACCTGCACGAGGCCATCGCACTGGCCCGCGACTTCCCCGCAACCCGGATCATCCTCAACCATGCCGGTCTGCCGTCCGATCGCAGCGAGCAGGGTTTGGCCGCCTGGCATGCGGCCATGGCCAGCCTGGCCGAATGCGCCAACGTCGCCGTCAAGGTGTCCGGCATCGGCCTGCCCGGCAGGCGCTGGAGCGTGGCGGACAACGCCTGGATCGTGCGCGAGACCATCGCCATGTTCGGCTCCGAGCGGGTGATGTTTGCCAGCAACTTCCCCGTCGACAGCCTGTGCGGCTCGTTCGACGACATCTACGGCGGCTTCAAGCGCATCGTCGCCGACCTGCCGCTGGCCCAGCAGGAACAGCTTTTCTGCCGCAACGCACGGCGTATCTACCGCACCGTGCCCGATGCGATCCGCCTGGATGACGCATCGGCCGACCTGAGGACTCATGCATGAACAAAGCCCCCCTCCCACGCCTGGCCATGGTGCTGGGCGACCCCGCCGGCATCGGCCCCGAACTGATCGCCCGCCTGCTTGCCGAGCCCGAGGTAAGGCGCACGGCCCATGTGCTGCTGATCGCCGATGAAGCGGAACTGCGCCGAGGCATGGACATCGCCGGGCAGTCCTTCACCTACCGCCTGATCGACTCGACAGAAGCCCTGGCCTTCGCCGACGACACGCCGCTGCTGCTGCCCTTCCGGGGGCGTGCCCAGGGCGACTTTCCACGTGGCCAGGCCAGCGTGATCGGAGGCCAGTACAGCCTCGACACCCTGGAGCAGGCCTTGCGCCTCACCGCTGATGGCGTCACCGACGCGATACTTTTCGGCCCCCTGAACAAGACCTCGTTGCACATGGCGGGCATGGATCACAGCGATGAGTTGCACTGGTCCGCCGACTACCTCGGCTTCGACGGCCCGTTCTGCGAGTTCAACGTGCTCGACGACCTGTGGACGTCGCGGGTGACCTCCCATGTCGCGTTGGCCGAGGTGCCTGGACTGATCAGCCGGGAACGGGTGGTGGAGGCGATCCGCCTGATCGATACCGCTCTCAGGCGCAATGGCCTGGACAAGCCACGCATCGGCGTCTGCGGCCTCAACCCGCACAACGGTGACAACGGCAGTTTTGGTCGCGAAGAGCTGGACATCATCGGCCCGGCTGTCGAGCAGGCACGTGCCGAGGGGATCGAGGCGCTCGGTCCGTACCCGGGCGACACCATCTTCCTCAAGGTGCAGGGTGACAGCCGAGCCTTCGACGCGGTGGTGACCATGTACCACGACCAGGGCCAGATCGCGATCAAGCTGATGGGGTTCTCCCGCGGCGTGACCGTGCAGGGCGGCCTGCCGATCCCGATCACCACGCCAGCGCACGGCACGGCGTTCGACATCGCCGGGCAGGGCACGGCCAATGTCGGTGCCACCCGCCAGGCATTCGAGATCGCCTGCCGCATGGGCCGGAAACCGCGTCACTGAGCCACCCCCTGCCGCTGCCGCAACAACAGTAAAAGGAGCCGTTCACGGCTATCCATCGCAAGCACCCGCAGCCTGTGCTGCCGGGTGAAGGGGAGGGCTTTGCCCATGAGCCTGTGATCCTGCTTGCCGAAGATGGCCATGCGTTGCCGAAGACCCAGGGGCGCCTCATCGATAACGGATGAAAGGCTATGCGGCGCCAACTCATTTCCTGGGGTTATCACTGGATGTGCAGAAGTGATTATTCGCTACCCCGGTGACTGACTAGAGTCGGCGTCGTGACAGAGCCCAGAGGTCTAGCCGAGTACCTACAAGAAGCCTGCGATGACGCCCGGCAAGGTGCTCATCGGTATTGCAAGGACATGACCATGACTCGATCTGCCGTGTTGTCCGAAACGCTCATTTCTGCAATCGCCAAGAGCCGCCTGCGGCTGTTGCCCTTCCTCATCCTGATGTACGTGCTGGCGTTCATCGACCGTGCCAACGTTGGCTACGCCCGCAGTGTGCTGCAGGCCGACACCGGCCTCAGTGACGCGGCCTTCGCCTTCGGGGCCGGCATTTTCTTCGTCGGCTACGCCTTCTTCGAAGTCCCCAGCAACCTGATGTTGCATCGTCTCGGTGCGCGGGTCTGGCTGTGCCGGATCATGGTCACCTGGGGCCTGGTCTCGGCAGCCATGATGTTTGCCAACGACGCCCTGACCTTCTATGTGCTGCGTTTTCTGCTGGGGGTCGCGGAGGCCGGTTTCTTCCCCGGCATCATCCTCTATCTCACCTACTGGTTCCCGGAGCGTAGCCGTGGGCAAGCGCTTGGTCTGTTCTATTTCGGCTTGCCCCTGGCGCTGCTGGTGGGCGGTCCGCTGTCGGGCTGGCTGCTGGAGTTCCACGGCGTATTCGGCCTGACCAACTGGCAGTGGCTGTTCGTCGTCGAGGGTTTGATGGCCTCGGCGGTGGGAGTCGCCACCTACTTCTACCTGGTCGACCGTCCTCGTGATGCCCGCTGGCTCAATGCTGAAGAGAAGGCCGCACTCGAAGCCTGCCTGGCCGAGGAGGATGCGGGAAAGCGCGAGCACAGCCCCCGTGGGTTCCTCAGTGCCCTGCGTGACGGCCATGTACTCCGGTTCTGCCTGGTGTACTTCACGGTGCAGATGAGTGTGTACGGTGTGGTGTTCTACCTGCCGACCCGGATCGCCAGTTTCCTTGATGGTCACGTTGGCCTGGGCGTGGGGTTGCTGACCGCGATTCCCTGGCTTTGCGCCCTGGCAGTCACTCGCCTGGTGACCTGGCAGGCCGACCGTACCGGCCAGCATCGCCGCGTCGCCGCCATCATGCTGGCCATGGCTGCGGGGGGCATTGCGGCCTCGGCCCTCAGCCCGACCCTGCCTCTGGTGGTGATTGCCTTCTGCTTTGCCGCGGCTGGGTTCGTTGCCGTACAGCCGCTGTTCTGGACCCTGCCCACCGGCTACCTGAGCGGTGCCGCAGCAGCCAGTGGCATCGCCCTCATCAACTCCCTGGGCAACCTGGGGGGCTTCGTTGCCCCGAACCTCAAGACTGCCATGGAGACGTTTTTTGCCGACCCTCGTGCCGGCATGTTCGCCCTGGCTTTGGTGGGCTTGCTCGGCGCCGGGCTGATCCTCCGCCTCAATACCCTCAAACACAGGTACTCGCCGGTTCCGCAAGCGGTTCGTACTCCCTGACCCACCATGCAAGGAGCTGTAAGCATGAAAATAAAGTCCGTCCGTACCCGTGTCTTCGAATGGAAGGGCAAGGTCGTTCCACCCCAGCCCCACTTCTGCACCAACGCCAGCGACCTCCTTTTCGAGCGTGGCGATGCCATGGGCTCGTTCCGTTTCCACGGCTGGCTGGTGGTCGAGATCGAGACCGATAACGGCATCGTCGGCATCGGCAACTGCGCCCTGGCTCCGCGTGTAGCGAAGGAAATCATCGACCTCTACCTGGCCCCCATCTGCATCGGTGAAGACCCGTTCGACAGCGAGTACATCTGGCAGAAGATGTACCGCCGCACTCACGCCTGGGGCCGCAAGGGCATCGGCATGGCGGCCATCTCGGCTGTCGACCTGGCGATCTGGGACATCATGGGCAAGGCCGTGGGCAAGCCGGTGTTCAAGCTGCTGGGCGGCCGCACCAAGGAGAAGATCTGGACCTACGCCTCCAAGCTGTACGCCAACGACAACCTCGACCTGTTCCTGGAAGAGGCCCAGGGCTACCTGAACCAGGGCTTCACCGCGCTGAAAATGCGTTTCGGCTACGGCCCCAAGGACGGCCCGGCGGGTATGCGCCGCAACATCGAGCAGGTGCGTGCGCTGCGTGAGCTGGCGGGGCCGGACATCGACATCATGCTCGAGTGCTACATGGGCTGGACCCTGGAATATGCACGGCGCATGTTGCCGAAGCTGGCTGAGTTCGAGCCGCGCTGGCTGGAAGAGCCAGTGCTTGCCGACGACATCGAAGGCTACATCGAGCTGAAGAAGATGGGGGTCATGCCGATCTCCGGTGGCGAGCATGAGTTCACCGGTCATGGTTTCAAGGACTTGCTCGAACGCCGTGCGGTGGACGTCATCCAGTACGACACCAACCGGGTTGGCGGCATCACCGCCGCACGCAAGATCAACGCCATGGCCGAAGCCTGGTCGGTGCCGGTCATCCCCCATGCCGGGCAGATGCACAACTACCACCTGACCATGGCCAGTACCGCCTCGCCGATGGCCGAGTTCTTCCCGGTGTTCGACGTCGAGGTCGGCAACGAGTTGTTCTACTACGTCTTCAAGGGCGAGCCACAACCGATCAACGGCTACATCCAGCTCGATGACGACAAGCCGGGTCTGGGCCTGGAGATTTCCGAGGAATACCTCAAGGACTTCAACATCATCGAATGACCGCAGTGGCGCAGCCGGCTGGCGGCGCCCTCAGCATCGAAGGAGAAACCCAGATGCGGCTGATTCAATTCGAAAACCAGGCGGGACAACGCCAGGTGGGCGTCATCGAAGGCGCCCAGGTACAGGTGGTACGCGGCGTGAGCAGCATGCGCGAGTTGGGTTTGGCGGCGATTCGTGCCGGCCATGGCCTGGCGGCGGAAGTGGACGCACGCGGCGGCGACGCCGGCCCGGATTATGCCGGCCTGCTGGCAGCCGGTCAGGTACTGCCGCCGCTGGACCATGACGACCCGGCACATTGCCTGATCAGTGGCACCGGCCTGACCCACCTGGGCAGCGCTGCCACGCGAGACAAGATGCACCAGCAGGACGAGGCCAGCCTGACCGACACCATGCGCATCTTCAAATGGGGCCTGGAGGGCGGCAAGCCTGCGAGCGGTACGGTCGGTGCGCAACCGGAGTGGTTCTACAAGGGCGATGGCAGCATCGTCGTGCGACCCGGCGCCGATTTCCCGGTGCCGGAGTTCGCCGAGGACGCGGGCGAGGAGCCCGAGCTGGTCGGCCTCTACCTGGTCGGTGACGATGGCCGGCCCTATCGGCTGGGCTACGCCCTGGGCAACGAGTTCTCCGACCACGTCATGGAGCGCCGCAACTACCTGTACCTGGCACATTCCAAGCTGCGCTACTGCGCCTATGGCCCGGAGCTGCGCGTCGGCGAGCTGCCGCGCAACCTGCGTGGCCACAGCCGCATCCTGCGGGGGGGCGAGGTGCTCTGGGAGCGCGAGTTCCTTTCCGGTGAGGACAACATGTGCCACAGCCTGGAGAACCTTGAGTACCACCACTTCAAGTACGCGCAGTTCCTTCGGCCGGGGGACGTGCATGTGCATTACTTCGGCACCGCGACGCTGTCGTTCGCTGACGGTATCAAGGCGGTGCCGGGCGATACCTTCGAGATCGCTCTGGATCTCTTCGGTGCGCCGCTGCGCAACGGCATCACACACAAGCCCATCGGCTTGCAGCCCGGGCAGGTCAGCGCGCTCTGAGCTGTCGCCACGCGCCGCTGCACAACGGTGGCGCGTGTCTTCTCTCAGCCTGCGGAGCGCTCGACTCCACCCCGCCGTTACCCACGGCGGTCGTTCGTGATCCCATTCGCTCTAGGAGCCCCTGATGACTGGCAGACTCGGTCACAACTACATCGCCGGGCGGCGCAGTGCCGCCGGACACATCCGCCTGCAGAGCCTGGACGCCACCACAGGCGAGGCACTGCCGGGAGCCTTCATCCAGGCCACCGAAGCCGAGGTGGCGGCTGCCGCTGAAGCCGCCGCCCTGGCCTTTCCCTCGTACAGCAAGCTCGATCCCAGGCACCGTGCCGAATTCCTCGACGCCATCGCCGATGAACTCGATGCGCTGGGTGATGACTTCGTTGCCATTGTCTGCCGTGAAACGGCGTTGCCGGCTGCCCGTATTCAGGGTGAGCGGGGCCGTACCAGTGGCCAGTTGCGGCTGTTCGCCTCGGTGCTCAGACGCGGCGATTTCCATGGCGCACGCATCGACCGTGCCTTGCCTGCGCGTACACCACTGCCGCGCCCGGACCTGCGTCAGTGCCGGCTGGGGGTCGGTCCGGTCGCGGTCTTCGGCGCCAGCAACTTCCCGCTGGCGTTCTCTACGGCTGGTGGTGACACCGCTGCTGCACTGGCAGCCGGCTGTCCGGTGGTGGTCAAGGCCCACAGCGGCCACATGGCCACCGCCGAATGGGTGGCCGATGCCATCCTGCGTGCGGCTGACAGGACCGGTATGCCTGCCGGTGTGTTCAACATGATCTATGGCGGTGGTGTCGGCGCCGCGCTGGTGCAGCACCCGGCGATCCAGGCGGTCGGCTTCACCGGCTCGCTCAAGGGGGGACGTGCCCTGTGCGACCTGGCAGCGGCGCGCCCGCAGCCGATCCCGGTGTTTGCCGAAATGAGCAGCATCAACCCGGTGGTGCTCCTGCCGCAGGCGCTGCAGGCACGCGGCGAGCGCATTGCCGCCGAGCTGGCGGCTTCAGTGGTGCTGGGAGGTGGCCAGTTCTGTACCAAGCCGGGTCTGGTCATCGGCATCCGCAGCGTGGCGTTCAGTGATTTCGCCGCCTGCCTGGGCGATGCCATTGGCAGCCAGTCGGCTCAGACGATGCTCAATGCCAGTACCTTGCGCAGCTATGCCCATGGTGTGGCTGCCTTGCTGGCACACCCTGGCGTGCGCCACCTGGCGGGCCGGCCCCAAGCTGGCCAGCAGGCACAGCCCCAGGTGTTCCAGGCTGATGTCAGCCTGCTGTTGCACGGTGATGCTCTGCTGCAGGAGGAAGTCTTCGGGCCCGCCACCGTATTGGTCGAAGTGGCCGATCGTGCCGAACTGCAACAGGCACTGCAGGCCCTGCACGGACAGCTCACCGCCACGCTGATCGCCGACGAGCAGGATCTGGACGGGTTTGCCGATCTGGTGCCGTTGCTCGAACGCCAGGCCGGCCGCCTGCTGCTCAATGGCTACCCGACCGGTGTTGAGGTGTGCGATGCGATGGTGCATGGCGGGCCTTATCCGGCGACATCGGATGCCCGGGGTACGTCGGTGGGGACACTGGCGATCGACCGCTTCCTGCGCCCGGTGTGCTACCAGAACTACCCGGACAGGTGGCTGCCTGCTGCGTTGCAGAATGCCAACCCGCTCGGTATCCAGCGCCTGGTGGATGGCCGGCCGAGTCACGACCCGATCCCTTGACCGGGTGCACGGGGCACTCCTGCGGAGCTGCCCCGTGCCGTCGAGCCTGATCGGTTCAGTGCTTCATCCGGGCCGGGACGAAGACCGCACCGATGATCAGCACGCCGCCCACCAGCATCCGCAGGGACGGCTCCTCACTGAACAGCCACCAGGCGAAGGCAATACCGTAGACCGGCTCCAGGGCGAAGATCACCGCAGTGGTCCGTGCCTTGAGCACCTTCAGGCTGGCCACGAACAGGCTGTGGGCGAGGCCGGTGCAGAGCACGCCGAGCAGGCCGATCCACAGCCAGTCCAGTGCGCGGGGTTCGGGCAGGACCGGCCATACCGGCAACACCAGCAGCCCGACGATGGTGAGGTTCTGCCAGAGCGCGGCGTGTACCGGGTCCAGACCCCGGGTGGTGGCACGGTTGAGCAGCGACAGCAGGGCGAACAGCAAGCCGGAGAGCACGGCGGCGATCAGCCCCTGGGTGGCATCGCTGGCCAGGTCGAAATCCGGCGTCACCAGCACCAGGCCGATGCTCACCAGGGCCACCACCAGCACCTCGCGCAGGTGGATGCGTTCGCGGAACAGCAACGCCTCCAGCAACAGGGTGAAGGCCGGGAAGCTGGCAAAGCCGAGGGTGGCGATGGCCACGCCGCCCACCTTCACCGCCTGGAAGAACAGCACCCAGTGCCCGCCCAGCAGCAGGCCGCCCAGCAGCAGCGCGGGCAGTTGGCGTGGCCCAGGCCGTGCGCCGCGGTCGCCGCCGACGAAGCGGGCGAACAGCGCCAGGGCGAGGACGGCAAACGCCGCACGGCCGAAGGTGATCATCATCGGCGAGGTTTGCGCCAGCTTGCCGAAGATGCCGGAGAGGCCGAACAGCAGGGCGCCCAGGTGGATGGCGAGCAGGGCGTTGCGCGGCGTCATGCCAGGCGTGCGCCGTTGGGCAGGGGCTTGTCGAAGCTGGCCAGCACCACCTTCCCCTCGGCGTCATAGACGCCGGTGACCAGCACCTCGGAGCGGACGCCGGCGACGCGCTTGGGGGCGAAGTTGCAGACGCACAGCACCTGCCGGCCCACCAGGTCTTCGGCGGCGTAGTGGGCGGTGAGCTGGGCGCTGGAGGTCTTCAGGCCCAGTTCGCCCAGGTCCACCTCCAGCACGTAGGCGGGCTTGATGGCCTTGGGGTTGGGCTGGGCGGAGCGGATGGTGCCGACGCGCAGGTCGACGTGCAGGAAGTCTTCCCATTCGATGGTGGTGGTCATGCTGATCCCCAGTGAAACGATGGCGGCAGTCTAGAGGCTCGTGCCGCCGATGTCTGTCGCGGGGCTCGCGGGCTTTGTCGCGCTACTCGCGCTGGCGGCGCAGGGCGCGGGGCGTGGTGCCGAGGCCACGGGAGAGGGCGGCGGTGAAGGCACTCTGGGAGCTGTAGCCGACCCGGGCGGCGATCTCGCCCACCGGCAGGTTGCTCTCCAGCAGCAGGCGGCGCCCCTGCAGCAGGCGGCGGGTGCGCAGGTAGTCCATGGGTGTCTGCCCGGTGGCGTCGAGGAAGCGGCGGTGGAAGTGCGCCACCGAGAGCCCGCAGAGGCGCGCCAGGTCGGCGACCTGCAGCGGGCGGTCGAGGTGCTGGTCGAGGTGGGCGTCCAGGACGGCTAGGGGCAGCTCGTCGAGTGCTTCGCATGGGCCGGCAGGCGCTACCAGGCTGGCCAGCAGCAGGCCGACGCCCTGGTTGGCGATCACCGTATCGTTGATCGGGCTGGTGGCCAGCCAGCCCACCAGTTGGCTCTGGTTCGGGTCCAGGCGCAGGGCGCCGGGGCGCTCCAGCAGGCGCCGGCCGGCGTCGTAGTGATGGCCGAGGGTGTGCTTCAGCCAGGCATCGTCGGGCACGTCCAGCACCAGGCACAGGCTGCCGCGCGGGCTGCCGCAGGCATGGTGTTCGCCGGGCGGAACCACCGCCAGGTGCTGGCGCTCGACGCGGGTGCCCAGGCTGCCCACTTCAAAGTCCAGGCTGCCGCTGAGGCCGAACACCAGTTGGGCGTGGTCGTGGCTGTGGGCAAGCAGGTCGTGGGTGTAGCGGCGCAGGCTCAGCATCGGCTTCATTGGGGCGGTCCTCGGCGAGGCGGCCAGTCTACCTGCTGGCGGTAGCGGCCGCAGTGTCATCGTTCTGCAGCCTGCCGGTCATCTGCACTTCACCACTTCCGCGCAATATCCGTAAAACGCCGCTGGAGGCTACACGATGAGCAGTGTCGAACGCCTGGAGCCGGTTGACCCGGCGCGTCCCCGCAAGCAGCGGGTGAGAACCCTGTGGATCTCCGACGTGCACCTGGGCACACGTGACTGCCAGGCCGAGCATCTGGCGCGTTTCCTCAAGCGCCACCACGCCGACCGCATCTACCTGGTGGGCGACATCATCGATGGCTGGAGGCTGCGCGGCGGCATCTACTGGCCCCAGGCGCACACCAACGTGATCCGCCGTCTGCTGACCATGAGCAAGCGCGGCACCGAGGTGATCTACGTCACCGGCAACCACGACGAATTCCTGCGTCGCTATTCCAGCCTGATGCTCGGCAACATCCAGTTGGTGGACGAGGCGATCCACGAGACCGCCGATGGCCGTCGCCTGCTGGTGATCCACGGTGATCAGTTCGACGTCATCACCCGCTACCACAAGTGGCTGGCCTTCCTCGGCGATTCGGCCTACGAGTTCACCCTGACCCTGAACCGCTGGCTCAACCACTGGCGCGAGCGCTGGGGCTACGGCTACTGGTCGCTGTCGGCCTTTCTCAAGCACAAGGTGAAGAGTGCGGTGAACTTCATCAGCGACTTCGAGGAGTCCATCGCCCACGAATGCGTCAAGCGCGGGCTGGACGGTGCCGTGTGCGGCCACATCCACCATGCCGAGATTCGCCGGGTGGGGGAGGTGGAGTACATGAACTGCGGTGACTGGGTGGAGTCCTGCACGGCGCTGATCGAGCACTGGGACGGCACCATCGAACTCTATCGTCTGGCCGAGGACCAGGCGCGCCAGGCTGAGGCCCGTACACCGGCGCTCGAGTCCGCCGCATGAGAATCCTTGTCGTCAGTGATGCCTGGGCACCCCAGGTCAACGGCGTGGTCACCAGCCTGCAGGCATTGGTGGCCGAACTGCGCGGGCTCGGCCACCTGGTCAAGCTGCTGTCACCGCGGGACTTCCGCGCCGTGCCCTGTCCCACCTACCCGGAGATTCCGCTGGTGTGGGACCTGTGGCGGGTGGGGGCGGCGATCCGCGACTTCCGCCCGGACTGCGTGCACCTTGCCACCGAGGGCCCGCTGGGCTGGGCAGCACGGCGCTGGTTGATGAAGCGTGGCCTGGCCTTCTCCAGCGCGGTGCATACACGTTTCCCCGAATACGTGCATACCCGCTGGCGGCAGGTCCCGCTGGCCTGGGGGTACACGCTGCTGCGTGCCTTCCACCGCCCCAGCCAGACGGTGCTGGTGACCACCGAGCGCTTGCGCGAGGAGCTGGGCGGCCACGGGCTGACGCGGCTTTCGCTGTGGCGCAAGGGTGTGGACAGCACTTGTTTTCATCCCCGGTCGGAGATACCCAGGCCGCTGCGCCCGGTGTTCCTCTATGTCGGGCGTATCGCCCCGGAGAAGAACCTGCGGGCTTTCCTCGATCTGGATCTGCCGGGTGAGAAGTGGCTGGTGGGCGATGGTCCGCAGCGCGAGGAACTGGAGGCGGCCTATCCCCGGGCGCGCTTCCTCGGCTACCGCCATGGCGAGGCGCTGGCCGAGGCCTATGCGTCGGCCAGCGTGCTGGTGTTCCCCTCGCGTACCGACACCTATGGGCTGGTGATGCTGGAGGCCCTGGCCTGCGGCACGCCGGTGGCGGCTTTCCCCGTGCCGGGGCCGCTGGACGTGCTGGAGGCGGGCGTCACCGGGGTGATGGACGAGGACCTGGAAGGCGCCTGCCTGCGGGCGCTGGAGCTGGACCGTGGTGTCTGCGCCGAGCGGGCGGCACGGCTGTCCTGGCGGGCGTCGGCGCTGGAGTTCCTGGCCCGGCAGCCCCTGCTGGACGGGGAGCTGTGCGGCGAGGGCATGGCAGAGCCAGGGGTTCAAGGCGCGTCGTAGTGGGACGTGCGCCGTGCTGGCAAAGGTTGATCGCGAACGAATCCGCTCCCACTGGGTGCTGCTGCCAGGTGGGTTGGGACATTTCCGGCTGCTACGTACGGGGCATCGATGCGGTTCGCTGAGCTCACCGCATCCTACGGACCGGCCCTGTGTGCCTTGGCCAGTACGTAGGGTGGGATGGCGCCTTTTCCATCCACCCATGGCGTTCGTCGTGACCCCGCATGGTGGACCGGTGAAGCGCGGTCCACCCTTCGTTCTGCCAGGTGGGTTGGGGCATTCCCGTAGGGTGGGCTTCAGCCCACGCTGGCCACCGCTGGTGGGTTGAAACTCACCCTACATGGCCTACACGTTCGGGGCATCGATGCGGTTCGCTGAGCTGACCGCATCCTGCGGACCAGCCCTGTGCACCTTGGCCATTGGAGGTGTGGGGGCTGTTTCAACCGCGAATCCCCGCGCCATGGCTGATCGCTAACAAAATTGATTGGACGCTGGGCGCTGCCATGAGCAAGGCCGCCCTGGGGCGGCCTTCGGGTGACCCTTTCGGTCAGAGGATGACCTTGTCGCGCAATTTCTCGGCGGCGGCCTGCAGGGCCTGGATGACCTTTTCCTTGTCGTAGTTCTGGATGCCGTTGGTGTCCAGGTACATGGAGAAGCCCGGCAGTTCGTGCTCGACGTAGCTGGAGGTGGCGCCCAGGTCGCGGCGGAAGTCGACCACCTGGTAGATCTGCACCGGGCGGGCGAAGCCCTTGACGCTGATCTGGCCTTTGTCGCGGCACATGATCACGTCCTTCACCAGCGAGTAGGTCTCGTGGGAGATGAGGATCTCGCCGGCTTCGGAGGCGCTTTCCAGGCGGCTGGCGAGGTTCACGTCGCGGCCGATGATGGTGTAGTCCATGCGCGTGTCGGCGCCGAAGTTGCCCACGGTGCAGTAGCCGGTGTTCAGGCCCATGCGGATTTCCAGGGGCTTGGTGATGCCCTGGGCCCGCCACTGCTGGCGCAGCACCTTCATGTGTTTGCGCATGGCGATGGCCATGGACACGGCGGCCACGGCGTCCTTCTTGGCGCCCTGGGTGGTGGGGTCGCCGAAGAACACCATGACGCAGTCGCCGACGAACTTGTCGATGGTGCCGCCGTACTTGAGGGCGATCTTCGACATTTCGTTGAGGTAGTTGTTGAGCAGGTCGGTCAGCGCCTCGGCTTCCAGTTCCTCGGACAGCTCGGTGAAGCCCTTGATGTCGGAGAAGAACACGGTGAGCTTCTTGCGCTGGGTCTCCAGGCGCACGTGGCGTTTGCCGCTGAAGATCATCTCCCAGACCTGGGGCGACAGGTACTTGGCGAGGTTGCGGGCCAGGCGCGCAGCCTTTTCCTGCTCCTGCTTGATCTCGCTGCGCGCCAGCGCCAGGCGCAGGCCCTGCTGGTGCACGAAGAAGGCGGTGATACAGACGTAGAGCGTGGTGAAGCAGATGCTGACGAAGGCCACCAGCGTGGGGGTGCCGGTCTTCAGGTCGGGGTGGGCGATCACGGTGGTCAGCACCGTGCCACTGGCGGCCACCAGCAGGGCCAGGCCGAGGTGGCGCAGGCCGCCGACGATCAGCGCGCTGAAGGCCAGCGTCAACATGAACATCAGGCTGGGCACGGTGGAGAACCCCAGCAATGCGGCGCCGCAGCCGGCGTGCAGGGCGTCGAGGAAGAGCAGCACCAGGTGGGTCTTTTCGGGGTGTTCGCGCTTGAAGCGCAGGCTCAGGTGGTGGGCCAGGTGCGGGTAGAGCAGGGCGTAGGGGACCATCCACAGCACGTCGAAGCCGAAATGCTGGGTGTAGCTGCCGGCGGCGATGGTGGCGGCGGTGGCGATGTAGGCGAGAACGCGGGAGTAGTATTCGCGCAGGGGTAACGTCGGAAGACTGCTGGGCCGATCGGTGGAGGCTGACTTCATTGTTGCGACGATCCCTGGTGGTTTTCTGGCACTCGCTGGAGCGCCCGCCAGCTTGCAAGACCTGAGCCAGCATGACGGGTGTGGATCATAACCAAGTGCCAGTATGGCGGCCAAGCGGGGCCGCCGAACGGCGAAGGGATCGGGGTAGTCGGCAGCCCTAGAAGCGGATGCGGCCGGTGAAGGCGTCCTTGAGCATCACCCAGTCGCCCATCAGGCTGTACAGCGGGTACTTGAAGGTGGCCGGACGGTTCTTCTCGAAGACGAAGTGGCCGACCCAGGCGAAGCCATAGCCGGCCAGCGGCATGGCCAGCAGCCACAGCCACTGCTGGGTGACCAGGGCATAGCCGAGGATGGCCAGCACCAGCAGGCTGCCGACGTAGTGCAGGCGGCGGCAGACGCCGTTGCTGTGCTCCTGCAGGTAGTAGGGATAGAACTCGGCGAAGCTGTTGAAACGCTCGGCGGGCAGGCTGCTCATGGCGGTCTCCTTCTTGTTGTGTGCCGGGGAGTGTAGGTGGCGCGCCTCCCACGGCCAGTGACAATGAGTGCCAGTTTAGTATCCCGTTGCGCCGCCCTGCCGGGCGCGCAGACGGCTTCAGGCCGGCGTCGCTTCGCGGTTGTAGTGCAGGTAGGAGCCCTTGAATCGTTCGCCATTGGCCAGCAGGCAGTCCGCCTGGGAGATGACGATGTCGTAGCCGAGCTCGGTCATTTCGTCGTGGAAGGGCTGCGTGTCCTGCCGGTTGGGGTCCACCAGCAGCACTTCGACCGAGCGCGCGGAATGGCGGTCGATGAAGTCGGCCAGGTCTTCCTGGTTGTCGTCGTCGTAGAGCAGGTCGCTGCCGATGATCAGGTCGAACTGGCCGAAGCTGTCGGCACCGGCCCAGTCGCAGGTTTCGTAGCGCATGGGGGGCAGGTCGTTGAGGCGCAGGTTCTCGGCGAGGAAGGTGGGGATCAGCGGGTGGATGTCGCTGGCGGTCATGTCGCCGCCGCGCTGGTGGCCTACCAGGCTGGCCAGGCCCAGGCCGGCGCCCACTTCCAGCACCCGCAGCCCTGTGAGGTCGCGCCGGGCGATGGCCTGGGCGAGTACCTCGCCAGCCGGCCACACCTGGCCGAACAGTGCCCAGGTGCTCTCGGTGATGCCGAGGCTGGCAGCTTCGCCTGCAGGGTCATGGAACTGTTCGGCATCCAGCAGCGACTGCACGTGGAAGTCGCGGCCGCCCACCCTAAAGGTGGTGGTCTTGATCAGGTAACCCGGCATGTCGATGTGCTCGCTGGAAAAATGGAGTGCAAAAAAAAGCCCCGGAAAACCGGGGCTTTCTTCGAGAGGGGGTCTTCAGACCACCTGAACCTGCTCGGCCTGCAGGCCTTTCGGGCCTTTGGCGACCATGAAGCTCACTTTCTGACCTTCAGCGAGGGACTTGAAGCCGGTGCTTTCGATCGAGCGGTAGTGAACGAATACGTCCGGACCTTCCTGGGGGGTGATGAAGCCGAAGCCTTTTTCATCGTTGAACCATTTGACGGTGCCGAGTTGACGATTGGACATGATGTATCTCCAGGGAAATAAAAAGGGGCATCGACGCCGGACTGTCCGGGTCGAGACTGAGAACGAAAGCGAAGTAAGCCGAGGAGATGGAAAGATGGGAATCGTTACATCAGGTCAGAAATCGCAATGACACGTTGCATCCAGTGGCGACACCATACACCCATTGTGGAAATAACCCAGGTTTATTTTGTGGAATCACTCGAAAAGGTGTCGCTGGAATGGCCGGAAGCCACGTCTGGCAAGGCTTTCAGGGCATCCTGTTTTTTGTCGGTTCATGGCCCGGAAAGCCGGGCGTGCCGAACCTGACAAAGCCGGGCCGGGGTGAGTATCCTTCCTCGCCGGGCCCTGTCGGGCCTTTCTCCCACCCGAACAAGAAGGCGCCATGAGCGAACGTACCACTTCCTCCAGTTGGGCCCTGGGGATCGTGCAGGCCCTGGAAATGGGCGGGGTCGATTGTCGCCGCCTGTTCCCCGAACTGGGACTCGACTACGCCGCTCTCTTCGACGCGGACGCGCGCTTCCCTCAAGACGGCATGACCCGCCTGTGGCTGCGGGCGGTGGAGCTGTCGGGCAACCCGGCCATCGGGCTGAATATGGCCAAGGTGGTGCGGCCGGCCTCATTCCATGTGGTGGGTTATGCGCTGATGTCCAGCCGCACGCTGAACGAGGGTTTCGCCCGCCTGGTGCGTTACCAGCGGATCATCGCCGAGGGGGCGGACCTGAGCTTCCGGCCGACTCCGGAGGGCTACGAACTGCGGCTGGCGATCCACGGTGATCGGCTGCCTCCGGCGCGGCAGAGTGCGGAAGCTTCGATGGCCTATTGCCTCGCCTTCTGCCGCTGGATGACCGGGCGCGCCATCAATCCGCTGGAGATCCGCTTCCAGGGGCCGGCCCCGGCGGACGTCGAGCCCTATCGGCAGGTGTTCCAGGCGCCCCTGCGTTTCGGTGCCGAGCACTATGCGCTGCGTTTCAGCCGGGCCGACATGGATACGCCGCTGCCCACTGCCAACGAGTCCCTCGCGCAACTGCATGACCGTTTTGCCGGGGAGTACCTGGCGCGCTTCGCCGGCAGCCGGGTGACCCACCTGGCCCGCCAGGTGCTCTGCCGCCTGCTGCCCCAGGGCGAACCCAAGCGTGAAGTGGTGGCCAGCGCCTTGCACCTGTCCCAGCGCACCCTGCAGCGGCGTTTGCAGGAGGAGGGCACCCGTTTCCAGCAACTGCTCGATGACACCCGCCGCGAGCTGGCCGAGCAGTACCTGGCGCAGCCGAACCTGACCCTGCTGGAAATCGCCTACCTGCTGGGTTTTGCCGATCCGAGCAATTTCTTTCGTGCCTTCCGCCGCTGGTTCGACGCCACGCCGGGCGAGTACCGCGCGCGTCTGCAATGACGCTCGATGACTGCCGGGGCGCCAGGGGCGGCCTCAGTCGCCCATCGGCCGAGCGCGCTGGTTCAATGCCTCCAGAAATACGGCGTGCAGATCACCAGCACGGTGATGATCTCCAGCCGCCCCAGCAGCATGCCCAGAGACAGCAACCACTTGGACCCGTCAGGCAGGGTGGAGAAATTGCCCGACGGGCCGATCACCTCGCCCAGACCCGGGCCGACGCCGGAGACGGTGCTGGCTGCGCCGCTGAGGGCGGTGATCCAGTCCAGCCCCTGCAGCGACAGGCCCAGGGCGATCACGCAGATGGTGATGGTGAAGAAGAACGAGAAGGTGAGGATCGAGCGGACGATCTCCTCGTCCAGGCGGTGGCCGTTGTACTTCTGTTTGATCACCGCGCGGGGGTGGATGAGCTGGTACAGGTTGGCCTTGAGCAGAATGTAGGCCACCTGGAAACGGAAGATCTTCACCCCGCCGGCGGTGGAGCCGGAGCAGCCGCCGATGAAGCCCAGGTAGAAGAACAGCATCAGCGAGAAGTTGCCCCACAGGCTGTAGTCGCCCAGGGCGAAGCCGGTGGTGGTGAGGATCGAGGTGGTGTTCACCGCCACGTGGCGCAGTGCGTCCAGCCAGTGCAGGTCGGTGGTGGCCCAGTACCAGGTGCCCAGCACCAGCCAGATCATCAGCAGCAGGCCGAGGAAGCCGCGCACCTGGTCATCGCGGAACAGTGCCTTGCGGTTGCCCCGCAGGGTGGCGACGTAAAGGGCAAAGGGCAGGCTGCCGAGAATCATCACCACCACCGCCACCCAGTGCACCGCCGGCTGCTGCCACTTGGCCAGGGACTGGTCGGAGGTGGAGAAACCACCGGTGGAGATGGCCGACATGGCGTGGTTGACCGCGTCGAAGGCGTTCATCCCGGCCAGCCAGAACGCCAGGGTACCCACCAGGGTGAAGCCGACGTACACCGCGACGATGTACTTGGCCACCATGTGCGAGCGCGGCATGACCTTCTCCGAGCGGTCGGAGGATTCGGTCTGGAACAGGCGCATGCCGCCGATGCGCAGCAGCGGCAGGATCGCCACCGCCATGCCGATGAAGCCGATGCCACCCAGCCAGTGCAGCAGCGAGCGCCAGATGAGGATGCCCTGCGACATGCTGTCCAGCCCGCTGAGCACCGTGGCACCGGTGGCGGTGATGCCGGACATGCTTTCGAAGAAGGCGTCGGTGTAGCTGATGTGCTGGGTGAGCAGGAAGGGCAGGGCGGCGAAGATGCCCACCACCACCCAGCTAGAGACGGTCAGCAGGTACATGTCCCGGGGGCGCAGGTGGGCCTGTTCCGGACGCCCGGGGATCACCAGGCCAAGCCCGGTGATGAAGGTGGCCAGGCTCGACCAGACAAAGGCGTGGATGTCCTGCGGGCGGTCGTAGGCGATCACGGTGATGACCGGGATGACCATGCTGATCGCCAGGGTGATCAGGAAGATACCGATGATGAAGCCGATCAAACGCAGGGTCGGCAAAGCCATGGGGCGTGCTCGGTCTGGATGAATGAGGGCGCCATTCTAGCGACGTGCCGCCGCCTGTCCACGGGCGCCTGATTCAGGTGTAGTCGATCCCGGCTCAGTGTTTCCAGAAACCCCGGGTGAACAGCACCAGCACGGTGAGGATTTCCAGCCGGCCCAGCAGCATGCCGATGGTCAGTAGCCATTTGGCCGAGTCCGGCAGGGTGGAGAAGTTTCCGGCCGGGCCAATGGTCGGGCCCAGACCCGGTCCCACGTTGCACACGGCGGTGGCGGCGCCGGTGAGGGCGGTGGTCCAGTCCAGGCCCACCAGGCACAGGCCCAGGGCGATCGCCCCGATGGTGATGGTGAAGAAGAAGGAGAAGGTGATCAGCGAGCGGACGATCTCTTCGTCGATGTTGTGCCCGTTGTACTTCTGGCGGATTACTGCGCGGGGGTGTACCAGTTGCTTGAGGTTGGTGCGCAGCATCACCAGTGCCACCTGGAAGCGGAAAATCTTCAGTCCGCCGGAGGTGGAGCCGGAGCAGCCGCCGACGAAGGTCAGGTAGAAGAACAGCATCACCGAGAAGCTGCCCCACAGCGTGTAGTCGCCCAGGGCGACGCCGGTGGTGGTGACCACCGAAGTGACGTTGACCGCGACGATGCGGAAGGCGTCCGGCCAGCTGTAGTCGGAGTTGAGCCACAGCCAGGTGCCGAAGAACAGCCAGGTCGCCACAAGGAAGCCGACGAAGCCGCGCACCTGGTGGTCCCTCAGCAGGGCCTTGCGGTGCCCGCGCAAGGTGGCGACGTAGAGGGTGAAGGGCAGGCTGCCGGCCATCATCACCACCACCGCGACCCAGTGCACGGCCGGCTGCTTCCAGTTGGCGATGGAGTTGTCCGAGGTGGAGAAGCCGCCGGTGGAGATCAGCGACATGGCGTGGTTGGCCGCGTCGAACGGGGTCATGCCGGCGAGCCAGAAGGCCAGGATGCCCAGCAGTGTCAGGGCGATGTACACCACCAGGATGTACTTAGCCACCATGTGCGAGCGCGGCATGACTTTCTCACCCCAGTCCGAGGACTCGGTCTGGAACAGGCGCATGCCGCCGATGCGCAGCAGCGGCAGGATCGCCACCGCCATGCCGATGAAGCCGATGCCACCGAGCCATTGCAGCATCGAGCGCCACAGCAGCAGGCCTGGTGAGGCATGGTCGAGTCCGGTGATGACGGTGGAGCCGGTGGTGGTGATGCCCGACATGGTCTCGAAGAAGGCGTCGGTGTAGCTGATGTGCTGGATCAGCACCATCGGCAGCGCGGCGAAGATGCACACCACCACCCAGCTGGCGGTGGTGAGCATGTACATGTCCCGCGGGCGCATGTGCAGGTGCTCCGGGCGCCCCGGGGCCACCAGGGCCAGGCCGACGATGAAGGTGATCAGGCTGGACCAACTGAACGCACCGATGTCGTCGGTCCGCTCGAACGCGAGCACGGCCAGCATCGGCACCACCATGCTGACCGCCAGCGTGATGAGGAACAGGCCGATGATGAAACCGATGGTGCGCAGCGTGGACAGGGCCATGGGAGAGTCGGTCGAGGACGGGAGGGCGGCATTCTACTGGCCTCTTTCGCTGCTGTGAAACACTCCGCATCCGGGGTCTTTACAGGGCAAGGGCGCTGAATAGAATGGCCGGCCAGGTGCCGGCCCGTGCCGGTTTTCTGAGCCTCCTCTCCAAATGTCCGCTGACAATCCCTGCCTTACGTGCGGCGCCTGCTGCGCGCACTTTCGTGTGTCCTTCTTCTGGGGTGAATGCCAGTCCGCCGGTGGTGTCGTGCCGGATGATCGGGTCGTCCAGGTCAGTCACCATCTGGTTGCCATGCTCGGTACCGAGAGCCGGCCGGTGCGCTGCATCAGCCTGATGGGCGAGGTGGGTTGCGGCGTGCGCTGCACCACCTACGAGCAGCGTTCCAGCACCTGCCGGGAGTTCACGGCCTCCTGGGAGGATGGCCAGCACAACCCCCACTGCGACAAGGCGCGCGCAGCCTATGGCTTGCCTCCGCTGACGCCACCGCTGCAACCGCGCGTGAGCCCTGACCGGGTGGCCTGAGCGGGGCGGGATATCGGCTAGAATGCCGGCTTCCCGAACTCAGGAGGTGGCCGATGGAGGCTCTCGACGCTCTGCTCAACCGTGTATCCCTGGCCCGGCTGCAGGAGCCCGCACCGAACGCAGTCCAGCGTGATTACCTGTTCCGTGCGGCCCTGCGTTCGCCGGACCATGGCTACCTGCGCCCCTGGCGCTTCCTCACCATCGAGGGTAGTGCCCGCGAGAAGCTCGGCGAGCTGTTCGCCTCTGCCGTGCTGGCCAAGGACCCGGCCGCCCCCGAGGCGGCTCTGACCAAGGCCCGGGGCATGCCGCTGCGTGCGCCGTTGCTGGTGGTGGTGGTGGCGCGTCTGCAGGCCGGCCACAAGGTGCCGGAGTCGGAACAGTTGTTGTCTGCCGGGTGCGCGGCCCACGGCATCCTGCTGGCGGCCCACGCGCAGGGCCTGGGGGCCATCTGGCGCACCGGCGACATGGCCTATGACCGCACCGTCGCTCAGGGGCTGGGCCTGGCGGACAACGAGCAGGTGGTGGGCTTCCTCTACCTCGGCAGCGTCGAGGGCGAGCGCCGGGCTGCGCCGGAGCTGGCGCCGACGGACTTCGTCAGCACCTGGGGCTGATCAGCGGCCCGTTGATAGCGAGGCCGCCGATCAGGCAGTCGGCAATGACAGGGTGGCGATGAAGCCGCCCTGTGGGTGATTGGCCAGGGTCAGGCTACCGCCGTGGCGCTCCACGGCGCGGCGGGCGATGGCCAGGCCAAGGCCATGCCCGGCGCCACTCTGGTTCGGCGCGCGGAAGAAGGGCTCGCCTAGTTGGGCCAGGTGATCGGCGGCGACACCAGGGCCGTGGTCGCGCACGCTGATCGTCAACTGCTGGGGCAGCGCCTTTACCTCGATCTCCACCGCTTGCCCGGCCGGGCTGAAGCGCAGGGCGTTGCGCAGCAGGTTGTCCAGCGCGCGCTCCAGCATGTCCGGCCAGCCATTTAGCTGCGGTTTGCCTTCGCAGTGGATACGCACCTCCTGCTCGGGCACCAGCAGCCGGGCGTCTTCCCTGAGTTTCTCCAGCAGAGGCCGGAGCGCGATGGCGTGGCGTGCGCCGGGTTCGGCATCGAGGCGGGCGAGGGCGAGAATCTCGCTGATCAGCGCCTCCAGCCGGTCACACTCCTGGGCCAGTCGTGGCCAGAGCCTTTCACGCTCCGCTGCGGGTGCCCGTTCGGCCAGGGCCAGCGCCACCCGCAGGCGGGCCAGGGGCGAGCGCAGTTCGTGGGAAACGTCGCGCAGCAGTTGCCGCTGGCTGCCGATGAGCCCCTGCAGGCGCTGGCCCATGCGGTTGAAGTCACCGGCCAGGACACCCAACTCGTCCCGTCGTCGTGACAGGCGAGACAGGCTGTCCTGCTGGTAGGCGGTCTGCCCCAGGTCATGCACGGCGCTGCGCAGGCGGCCCAGGGGGCGGGTGATGGAGAGGGTGAGCATCAGGCTGAACAGCGTCAGCACCACCAGGGCGATGCCCAGGGCGCTGAGGGGCCAGAACAGGCTGCCACGGTGCCAGGCCTCCAGTTCCGGGAAGGGGATGCGGTAGATCAGCAGGAAGTTCTCGCCACTGCGCGGGCTGGTGTACTCCTCGGTGATGCGGCGCCACGGCAGGTGACCGTCGTGCTGGCGCGCTTCGAAGGCGGCGGCGCGGGGTGGGAAGGTGCCGCGCACCACGGGCTGGCCGTTGTCGTTGAGGATCTGCACGTCGATGCGGGCGCGGCGCTTGAACTGTTCGAGGAAGCGTTGGGCCTCGCCACGGCCGTTGACCTCGTAGCGCTGCACGAGGCTCTCTGCCAGGCCCTGCAACGCAGGGTGGCGGCTGAGGATCCAGGCATCCTGGTTCAGTGCGCGGCCAAGCAGCAGGGAGAGGCCGGCGACCAGGGCCAGAGCCAGCCAGAAGGCGCCGAGGATGCGCCAGAACAGTGAACGCACGGGGTGCTCCTTTCAACGACGAAACCCACCCGGTGGACGCCGGGTGGGTTCGATGACCGGTTACGGTCGGTTACTGGGCCTTCTGGGCGCGCTGGGCCTTCCAGGCCTCGAATTCGGCGCGCTCGGCGCGGCGTTCGTCCATCTTCTTCACTTGGGCGTCGAAGTCCTTCTGCTGCTCCGGGGTCAGCAGAGCGCGGATGTCGGCGCGGTTCTTGTCTTCGCTGGCCTTGATCTCGGCCTCCATGGCCTTGCGTTCGGCCTCGGGCAGCTTGTCCAGGTACTTGCGGGTGATGTCCTGGCGGGCCTTCATGCTTTCGCCCATCAGCTTGCCGACCTTCTGGCGCTGCTCGCGGGTCAGGTCCAGCTCCTTGAACAGGTGCGGGCCACCGTGGCCACCTGGGCCGCCGAAGCCCGGCTCGCCACGCGGGCCGCCTTCGGGCATGGCCATGGCGACGGTGGGCAGGGCGGCTGCGAACAGCAGGGCGGCGATAGTCTTGCGCATGGTCTGTCTCCTTGTCTCTTGAGCCGGCCGGTTGCCGGATGAGCCCAGTCTAGGGAGCGCAAGGTCAAGGGCGGTCAGCCCTGGGTAAAGCTTGGGTAAAGGATCGTGCAGGTGGGGTGCAGGTCAGACGGCGTAGTAGTAGCCCCGGCTGCGCAAGGCGACGATGCGCGGGCGGCCGTCAGCGTGGGGGCCGAGCTTCTTGCGCAGGTTGCTGACGTGCATGTCCAGGCTGCGGTCGTACAGGGTCAGCTTGCGACCCAGAGCCAGTTGCGCCAGCTCCTGCTTGTCCAGCGGTTCGCCAGGCTGGCGCAGCAGGGCTTCCAGCAGGCGGCCTTCGGAGAGGGTGAGGCTGACTTCGTGAGCCCCTACGCTGACAACGCCGCGAATCGGGCTGTAGCACAGGTCGCCCAGCTCCAGTTGGCTGGACTGAGAAGGCCCCTGGCTGCGCCGTAGCACGGCGCGCAGGCGGGCAGTCAGCTCGCGGGGGTCGCAGGGCTTGGCCAGGTAGTCGTCGGCGCCCAGCTCCAGGCCGAGGATGCGGTCCAGGGGTTCGCCCCGGGCCGACAGCATTACCACCGGCAGTTCGGGGTGGTCGCTGCGCAGTTGCTTGAGCAGCTCCAGCCCGCTGCCGTCGGGCAGCATCACGTCCAGCACCACGGCGGCGGGGGTGTGGCCCGCCAGCGCGGTGCGCGCGGAGATGCCGTCGTGGCACGCCCGGGCGCTGAAGCCCTCCTGGGAGAGCCAACTGATCAGCAGCTCGCAGAGATCCTGGTCGTCGTCGATAAGCAGCAGTTCGCTCATGTCGCGGAGGTCGTCTTCAGTTGATCCATTGGCGCGGCTGGCGGCGGCTGCCACGCAGCAGGGCGCCGGCCAGCAACGAGAGCAGGCAGGCTCCGCCGCCCACCGCGAACCACATCTGCTCCTCGCTGACGAGGGGCGGGTTGCGGTTGGCCTGGACTTCGCGCAGTTGCAGCTTGAGGCGCTGGTTTTCCTGGCGCAGGCGGGTCAATTGCGCGCCGTCCTGCTCGCTGGCGTTGCCGCGGTCGGCCAACTGGGCGGCCAGGGCCTCCCGCTGCCGCTCGCTTTCGGCCAGTCGCTGGGTCAGTTGGGCAAGCTCCGCCGCCAGCGGATTCACCGCGGGCGCCGGCTCCACCGCCTGGGACGGCGGTGGGGCGGTGGTGACAGGGTCTTCGGCATGGGCCAGGTTGGCTGACAGGGCGAAGGCGAACAGAAGGGGCAGCGGAACCTGGCGCATGTGCGGATTCCTTGGGGCTGGCGGCGGCGCCGCGATCAGGGGAATACCTGTTTGAACGGCTTGACCACCACCTGGCCATAGACTCCGGCGAGGCGGAAGGGATCGGCCTCGGCCCAGGTCTGCGCGGCGCTCAGGGATTCGAACTCGGCGACCACCAGGCTGCCGGTGAAGCCGGCGCTGCCCGGGTCGTTGCTGTCCACCGCCGGGTGGGGGCCGGCCAGCACCAGGCGGCCTTCCGCCTTGAGCTGTTCCAGGCGGGCGATGTGGGCGGGGCGGGAAGCCATGCGCTTCTCCAGGGAATCGGCAACGTCGGTGGAAATGATCGCGTAGAGCATGGGAGTCCTTATTCTTGCGGTTTGTCCGGTTCGGAATCATGCATGTGGCGAGCCAGGAAGATGCCCTGGCCCACGAGGAACAATAGCGTCATGCCCAGGCTGCCGAACACCTTGAAGTCCACCCAGATGGACTGGAAGGTGAAGGCTACGAACAGGTTGGCGAAACCGCAGACCAGGAAGAACACGATCCAGGCCAGGTTCAGGCGCACCCAGATCGGCTGCGGCAGGCTCACGGCATGGCCCATGATCCGCTGGATCAGCGGGCGGTCGCCGATGAAGTGGCTGGCAGCGAAGCCCAGGGCGAACAGCCAGTTGACCACCGGTGCCTTCCATTTGAGGAAGGTCTCGCTGTGGAAGGCCAGGGTCAGGCCGCCGAACACCAGACAGGCCACCAGGGTCAGCCACTGGCCTTTCTCCAGATGGCGCTGGCTGATGAACAGCGCGCCGTAGACAACGATGGAGCTGGCGATGAGCACGGCGGTGGCACTGAAGATGCCGCCCAGCATGACGCTGTGGCCGGCGAGTTCGATGGCACGGGGTTCGAGCTTGTAGACGATGAAGAAGAGTACGAGGGGGACGAAGTCGATGAATTGTTTCACGGCAGCAGCCAGAAGCGGGATGTGGCGGCATAATAACAAACCATTTCTCCAGCGAAAGCGCGCCTCATGCACATCGATCTGCACTGTCACAGCACAGCCTCCGACGGCGCCCTGGCGCCCGCCGCGCTGGTGGCGCGCGCCCATGAACGGGGCGTCCGGGTGCTGGCGTTGACCGATCACGACACCCTCGAAGGGTTGCCGGAGGCTCGCGCGGCCGCTGCTCGTCTGGACCTGCGGCTGATCAACGGCGTGGAGCTGTCCTGTACCTGGGGTGGGGCGACCATTCATGTGCTTGGCTACGGCTTCCGCGCCGATGCGCCGTCGCTCGTCGCGGCCATCGCGGACCTGCACCACGGGCGCTGGGCCCGCGCCGAGGAGATCGACCGGCGGCTGGCAGCCAAGGGCATGCCGGGCGCCCTGGAGGGGGCTCGGGCCATCCAGCGCGAGCTGGGCGACAGCGGCAATGCTCCGGCTCGACCGCACTTTGCCGAGTTCCTGGTGCGTGCCGGGCACGTCCGTGACCGTGCCGAGGCATTTCGCAAGTGGCTGGGGGCCGGCAAGCTCGGCGATGTGAAGCAGCACTGGCCGAGCCTGGCGGATGCGGTCTCGACCCTGCGGGCCGCCGGGGCGTGGATCAGCCTGGCGCATCCCTACCATTACGACTTCACTAGGACCAAGCGACGCAAGTTGGTCGCGGATTTCATCGGTGCCGGCGGCCACGCCATCGAGGTGGTCAACGGCATGCAACCGGCGGATCAGGTGGGGACACTGGCCATCCTGGCCCGCGAGTTCGGGCTGCTGGTTTCTGCCGGCAGCGACTTCCACGCACCAGGCGACTGGTCGGAACTGGGCATGTACCGACCGATTCCGGAGGACCTGCCGCCTCTCGCGGCGCGTTTTGACCATGCACCCAGCCTCGGCAGCCTCAGCACGGCACATTGAACAGGGAGCCCATGTGAGCCAGTTCTTCCAGGTCCACCCGGAAAATCCTCAGGTCCGCCTGATCAAGCAGGCGGTGGAGATCGTCCGGGGCGGCGGTGTGATCGTCTACCCGACCGACTCCTCCTACGCCATCGGTTGTCTCATCGGCGAGAAGTCGGCGGTCGAACGCATCCGCCGCCTTCGCCGCCTGGATGACAAGCACAATTTCACCCTTGTCTGTCGCGACTTGTCCGAGCTCGGGCTGTTCGCCAAGGTCGATACGGCAGCGTTCCGTCTGCTCAAGGCCCATACCCCCGGTCCCTACACCTTCATCCTCAACGCCACTCGCGAGGTGCCGAGGATGCTGATGCACCCGAAGCGCCGCACCATTGGCCTGCGGGTGCCGGACCACCCGATCGCCCTGGCATTGCTGGCCGAACTGGGGGCGCCGTTGATGAGCGCGTCGCTTATTCTCCCCGGCGAGGCCCAGCCCATGAGCGACCCCTATGAGATGCGCCAGGCGCTTGAGCACCACGTGGACCTGATCATCGACGGTGGCTACGGCGGCGTCGAAGCCTCCACCGTGGTGGACCTGTCCGAAGGTGAACCGAGCATCGTTCGCGTCGGTTGTGGCGACCCCACTCCGTTCCTGGCGGACGCCGAGGCGTGAGCGGCGAGCCGACGGGCGTCGATCCTCAGGCCGGGGCCCAGCAGGAGCTGCCGTTCGCGCTGGTCTATGGCCAGGCGGTCACTGAACTTCCCGTCGACCTCTATATCCCTCCGGATGCCCTGGAAGTGTTCCTCGAAGCCTTCGAGGGCCCGCTGGACCTGCTGCTCTACCTGATTCGCAAGCAGAACATCGACATCCTCGACATCCCCGTGGCGGAGATCACCCGCCAGTACATGGGCTACGTCGAGCTGATGAAGTCGGTGCGCCTGGAGCTGGCCGCCGAGTACTTGGTGATGGCGGCGATGCTGGCCGAGATCAAGTCGCGCATGCTGTTGCCGCGCTCCGGCGAGAGCGAGGAGGAAGAGGAAGACCCCCGCGCCGAGCTGATCCGCCGCCTGCAGGAGTACGAGCGCTTCAAGCAGGCCGCCGAGGGCCTGGACACCCTGCCCCGAGTGGGGCGCGACCTCATTGTGCCGCGGGTGGATGCGCCCGAGGCGCGGGCGCGCAAGCTGTTGCCCGATGTGAGCCTGGAGGAAGTGCTGCTCTCCATGGCCGAGGTGCTGCGCCGGGCCGACATGTTCGAGAGCCACCAGGTCACCCGCGAGGCGCTGTCCACCCGCGAGCGCATGAGCGAGGTGCTGGAGCGTCTCAAGGGGGGCGGTTTCGTGCCGTTCGTCCACCTGTTCGCCCCGGAGGAGGGGCGGCTGGGGGTGGTGGTCACCTTCATGGCGGTGCTCGAACTGATCAAGGAACAACTGGTTGAACTGGTGCAGAATGAGCCCTTCGCGCCCATCCATGTCCGTGCCCGAGCCGAGTGACCGATGAACCTCAACGACACCAAGGAGCTGGCTTCCCTGCTCGAAGCCTTTCTGCTGGCCGCCGGCAAGCCCCTGTCGCTGGAGCGGATCGCTGAGCTGTTCGAGGAAGCCGAGCGCCCGGAGCTGTCGAAGATCCGCGACGCCCTCGCCGTGCTGGCCAAGTCCTGCAATGGCCGTGCCTTCGAGCTGAAGGAGGTGGCCTCGGGCTACCGCCTCCAGGTGCGCGAGCGCTTTGCACCCTGGGTCGGGCGTCTTTGGGAGGAGCGGCCGCAGCGCTATTCCCGCGCATTGCTTGAGACCCTGGCGCTGATCGCCTACCGGCAACCCATCACCCGGGGTGAGATCGAGGACATCCGTGGCGTCACGGTGAACAGCCAGATCGTCAAGACACTGATGGAGCGGGAGTGGATTCGCGTTGTGGGTTACCGCGACGTGCCGGGCAAACCAGCAATGTTTGCCACCACCAAGGCCTTCCTCGACCACTTCAACCTGCGCAACCTCGACGAACTGCCGCCCCTGGCTGCCTTGCGCGAACTGGAGCCGGAGCCCGAGCTGGCCCTGGATGACGAGGCGCCGGTGCCGGCCGACCTGCAGGCCCGTGCGGACGCAGCACTGGGCGATGAGCCTGCCGGCGAGCCCCGCGAGGAAGTCAGCTTCCGCAGCCTGCTGGCCGAGCTGGACACCATGGAGGAGGGGCTCAAGACCGACTTCGACGACCTGCTGCCGCCTGACGACGAGCCTGCCACGGCCGATGAGGTGGAGGATGAGGACACGCCCCTCGCCGACGAAGGCGAGACCCTGCACTGAGGTGACCTGATGAAGGACCCCTGCATCGGCGTGTGCCAGTTTTCCGACGATGTCTGCCGGGGCTGCGGCCGCACCCGCCGCGAGATCAAGGCCTGGAAGAAGCTGGACAAGGGCGAGCGCCTGGTGGTGCTGGCCGAAGCCGACCTGCGTCTGCTGGCGCTGCAGGCGACCGGCCGGCGTAAAGGCTGACGGCCCGGCCAGGTCTGGCTAGCCTCAGTGACTACCGCCGCGTATGATGCGCGACCTTTTTCGAGCGATACACCGGGAGGTGCCCAGATGAACGAAGACGATTACAGCCCCGCAGGGGAAAAGCTGCAGAAGGTCCTGGCACGCATGGGGCTGGCCTCGCGCCGCGACATCGAGGCCTGGATCACCGAAGGCCGCGTCAAGGTCAACGGCGCTGCTGCCACCCTCGGCCAGCGGGTCGACAGCCATGACGCCATCAGCGTCGATGGCCGCCTGCTCAAGCGCGAGGAAGAGGCCGAGAGCGTCCGCCGCGTGCTGATCTACAACAAGCCCGAAGGCGAAGTCTGCACCCGCGACGACCCGGAAGGCCGCCCCACTGTCTTCGAGCGCCTGCCCCGCCTGCGTTCCGGTCGCTGGATCAACGTCGGCCGCCTGGACATCAACACCACCGGCCTGCTGCTGTTCACCACCGACGGTGAGCTGGCGAACCGGCTGATGCACCCCTCCTACGAGATGGACCGCGAGTACGCCGTGCGCGTGCGCGGCGAGGTCACCGAGGAGATGCTGGAGAACCTGAAGAACGGCGTGATGCTGGAAGACGGCCCGGCCAAGTTCACCGACATCCAGGAAGCCCCGGGCGGTGAAGGTTTCAACCATTGGTACCACTGCGTGGTGATGGAAGGCCGCAACCGTGAAGTGCGTCGCCTGTGGGAGTCCCAGGGCCTGGTGGTGAGCCGTCTGAAGCGTGTGCGCTTTGGCCCGGTGTTCATCACCTCCGACCTGACCATGGGGCGCTGGCGCGAGATGGGCCAGCAGGAAGTGGACATCCTCAGCGAGGAAGTCGGCCTGCGCCCGGTGGCCCTGCCGGCCATGAAGGCCAAGTCCCGCGAGAAGCTGGAGCGCATGCAGCGCAAGTCCGCCAAGCCGGTGGCTCCGCGCTCGCGTCCTGCCCGCAGCGAGGGGGACGAGCGTCCGGCCCGTGCGCCCCGTGGCGAGAAAGCCGAGCGTCCGAGCCGTCCCCGTGGCGAAGGTGCGGAGCGCCCGGTGCGTTCGCCGCGTCCGACCCGTGGTGAGGGTGATGAGCGTCCGGTACGCGCCCCGCGTGGTGAGAAGGCCGAGCGCCCGAGCCGTCCGCGCGGTGAGGGGGCTGAGCGTCCGGCCCGTGCGCCCCGTCCGGCTGGGCGTGGCGAGTCGCGTGGCACGCCGATCGCCGAGCGTCCGAAGGATTCCGGTCGCAAGCCGCAGCGCCCGGCCCGCCCCCAGGGTGATGCCGTGGAAGTCGCCGAGCGCCCGCAGCGCAAGCCCAAGCCGCAGCGTCCGGTGAGCCGCCGCAGCAATCCGCCGGCCGGCGAAGGCCAGCGCCCGGGCTTTGGTCGCAAGCGCTGACGCTGGGTTACAGGCAATGAAAAAGGGGCTCGATGAGCCCCTTTTTCATGTCCGCCGTCTGGATCAGCCGGCCATGGACAGGCGGTTGCGTCCGTCGCGCTTGGCGACATAGAGGGCGTTGTCGGCGCGGCGCAGCAGGCTCTGCACCGACTCGGCCGGCAGCAGCGTGGCGCAGCCCAGGCTGACGGACAGCTCGATCGGCCGGCCGGCCACCAGGTGCTGGATCTCCATCACGCTCAGACGCAGGCGCTCGCCCACCATGGCAGCGGCCTCGCGGCAGGTGTTGGAGAGGAGGATGAGGAATTCTTCGCCGCCGTAGCGGAACACCATGTCGACGTTGCGCAGGCGGCCTTTCAAGGTGGTGGCCACGGCCTTGAGCACTTCGTCGCCGGTGCCGTGGCCGTACTGGTCGTTGATGCGCTTGAAGTGGTCGATGTCCAGCATCAGCACCGACAGCGGCTGCTGGTTACGGCGCGACAGGTCGACCTCGCGCTGCAGGGCCTGGTCCATGGCGATGCGGTTGCCGGTCTCGGTCAGCGGGTCGCGCAGGGCGGACTGCACGGCGGTCCGGTACAGCAGCGCGTTGCGCAACGGGAACAGCAGGCAGGCCAGTAGGGATTCGAGCTGCGCCAGTTCGGCCTCTTCGAAGCGCTGGCGACGGCGGAACACCAGTTCGCCCAGGTACTCGCCCTCATGGGTCAGGCGATAGCCGGCGGAGTGGGCTGCACGCTCGCCGAATTCCAGGCGCAGATCGCTGCCCTGGTGCGCGTAGGCCAGCGCGTCCAGCGGTACCAGGCGCTGCACCTCGCGGAAGAAGCTGCCGAGGATGCGGTCCACTTCCAGGCTGGTCTGCAGCTGCAGGGTCAGCTGGCGGCGCAGCTCCAGCAGGGTGACCTGGCGCGGCGGCTGCAGCGGAGTGGGCGTGTTATAGCCCAGGCGCTGGAGCTTGGCGGCATCGAAATCAATGGTGTTGGTGGGCGTGTGGTGAGCCATTTGGCGAAACCTCTGACGCTTCGAGCGACGACATCCGACCTAAGGCTATTTCCGTGCCAGGTTTCACATTCCTTGGGAAATCCCTTTTCTATCAGCCGCTTATGCGCTTCTAGAGTGGTGGGGTGGCAAGGCGTTGCCGGTTGTCTGACGGGCGAGATGGCAATTTGATGCCTGTTGCGGAGGGGCGCGCCGGTTTAATGGCAGGGCGATGGCGGCGGTTGGATGGCCGCCGCCGGAAGGTCTTACTGTGCGTCGAATGCCTGGCCGTTGATGCCGGTGCTGTCCGCCCCCATGAGGTAGAGGTAGACCGGCATGATGGCCTCGGGTTCCGGATTGTTGGTGGGGCTCTCGCCGGGGTAGGCGAGGGCGCGCATGCTGGTGCGGGTGGCGCCCGGGTTGACGCTGTTGGCACGGACGTTGGCGATGCCGTCCAGCTCGTCGGCGAGGACCTGCATCAGGCCCTCGGTGGCGAACTTGGAGACGGCGTAGGCGCCCCAGTAGGCGCGACCCTTGCGGCCTACGCTGCTGGAGGTGAACACCACCGAGGCGTCGCTGGAGAGCTTGAGCACGGGCAGGAGGGTGCTGGTGAGCATGAACATGGCGTTGACGTTCACCTGCATGACGCGCATGAAGTTCTCGCCGGACAACTGCTCGATGGGTGTACGTGGGCCGAGGATGGAGGCGTTGTGCAGCAGCCCGTCGAGGCGGCCGAATTCACGCTCCACCAGGGCGGCCAGTTCGTCGAACTGGTGCGGCTGGGCGGTCTCCAGGTTGAAGGGGATGACGCCCGGCTGCGGGTGGCCGGCGGCTTCGATGGCGTCATACACCTCGTTGAGGTGGGATTCGGTCTTGCCCAGCAGCAGGACGGTGGCGCCATGGGCGGCGAAGGTCTTGGCGGCGGCGGCTCCGATGCCGCGACCGGCGCCGGTCACGAGGATGACGCGGTCCTTCAGCAGGTCGGGGCGGGCGGAATACTGGAACATCTTGGACTCCTTCGAAGCGCTGCGGGTGCTCGCTTCAGGCAATGGGAAGGCAGGGCATGGGGTCGCTGCGTGGCAGGCCCCCGCCGGTCAGCAGTTGCAGAGTGCGCGGTCGAGAATGGCGCGCAGCTCGAGCGGGTGGTCAACCACCACGTCGGCTCCCCAGTGGTGGGGGTTGTCGTCGGGGTGGATGTAGCCGTAGGTGACTGCGGCGGTGCGCGTTCCAGCGGCGCGACCGGATTCGATGTCGCGCAGGTCATCGCCGATGAACAGCACGCTGGCCGGCTCCAGCCCCAGTTGGCTGCATGCGAGGTGGAGCATCTCCGGGTCGGGCTTGCTGTTGGTCACGTGGTCCGGGCAGATGAGCACGGCCGAGCGCTGGGCCAGACCAAGCTGCTGCATGATCGGTTCGGCGAAGCGCACCGGCTTGTTGGTCACCACGCCCCAGATGAGCTTGGCGGCCTCGATATCGGCAAGCAGCGGCTCGATGCCGTCGAAAGGACGGGTGAGCACGGCGCAGTGCTGCTGGTAGCGTTCGAGGAACTCCAGACGCAGGGCTTCGAAGCCGGGGGCTTCGGGGTCCATCTCGAAGGTGGTTGCAACCATGGCGCGGGCGCCGCCGGAGACCACGTCACGGATCGATTTCTCGTCCCGTGGCGGCAGGCCGCGCTCTGCGCGCATGGCCTGGCAGATGGCGATGAAGTCCGGCGCCGAGTCGAGGAGGGTGCCGTCCATGTCGAAGAGAACCGCTCGCAGTCGCATGGTCGTCACTCCTCGCGCAGGGTCTGGACCATGTAGTTGACGTCGACGTCGTTGGCCAGCTTGTAGTGCTTGGTGAGCGGGTTGTAGGTCAGGCCGATGATGTCCTTCACGGCCAGACCGGCAGCGCGGCTCCAGGCGCCCAGCTCGGACGGGCGGATGAACTTCTTGAAGTCATGGGTGCCGCGCGGCAGCAGCTTCATGATGTATTCGGCGCCGACGATGGCGAACAGGTACGCCTTAGGGTTGCGGTTGATGGTGGAGAAGAACACCTGGCCACCGGGTTTGACCAGGGTGTGGCAGGCGCGGATCACCGAGGCGGGGTCGGGAACGTGCTCGAGCATCTCCAGGCAGGTGACGACGTCGAACTGGCCGGGCATCTCGGCTGCCAGCTCCTCGGCGGTGATGCGGCGGTACTCCACCGGGACGCCGGATTCCAGTTGATGCAACTGGGCCACCGCCAGGGGGGCTTCGCCCATGTCGATGCCGGTGACGGTGGCGCCACGCTGGGCCATGGCCTCGCTGAGGATGCCACCGCCGCAGCCGACGTCCAGCACGCGCTTGCCAGCGAGCTGGACGCGTTCGTCGATCCAGTTGACCCGCAGGGGGTTGATGTCGTGCAGGGGCTTGAACTCGCTTTCGCGGTCCCACCAGCGGTGGGCGAGGGCCTCGAATTTGGCGATTTCGGCGTGATCGACGTTGCTCATGGTGAACACCTTTATCAAACGTAATTCAGTGACCGGCGATGCGCTGGCCCCATTGGCGGGCGGTGGCGATCAGGCGGTCTTCGTCCTGGCGGGTGAGGCGGCCGTCTTCCAGCAGCGGCTTGCCGTCCACCCACAGGTACCGGACGCGATCGCGCCCGGTGGCATAGATAAGTTGCGATACCGGGTCGTAGACCGGCTGCTGGGCCAGCCCGCTGAGGTCGACGGCGATCATGTCGGCGGCCTTGCCCAGTTCCAGGGAGCCTGTGTCCGCCTCCATGCCCAGCGCGCGGGCGCCGTTGAGGGTGGCCATGCGCAGGGCGCGGTGGGCGTCCAGGGCGGTGGCGGAGCCGGCGACGGCCTTGGCGAGCAGGGCGGCGGTGCGGGTTTCCCCCAGCAGGTCGAGGTCATTGTTGCTGGCGGCGCCGTCGGTGCCGATGGCGACGTTGACACCCGCGAGCCAGAGGCGCTCCACCGGGCAGAAGCCACTGGCCAGCTTGAGGTTGGATTCGGGGCAGTGGATGACGCTGGCGTTGCTTTCTACCAGCAGGGCCAGGTCGTCATCGCTGATCTGGGTCATGTGCACGGCCTGGAAGCGCGGGCCGAGCAGGCCGAGGCGTGCCAGGCGGGCCATGGGGCGCTCACCGCGCTGCTCAAGACTCTGCTGCACTTCGAAGGCGGTTTCCTGCACGTGCATGTGGATGCCGGCATCCAGTTCCTCGGCCAGTACCCGGACGTTCTCCAGCTTGTCATCGCTGACGGTGTAGGGGGCGTGGGGGCCGAAGGCGACCTTCAGGCGGGGGTGGTGCTTGAGGTCGCTGAACAGCTCCAGGCCACGGCGCACGGCTTCGCTGGCGTCGTTGGCGCCGGGGATGGGGAAGTCCAGCACCGGGATGGTGATCTGCGCCTTGATGCCGGCGCCGTGCATGGCTTCGCTGGCCACCGAGGGGAAGAAGTACATGTCGGAGAAGCAACTGATGCCGCCCTTGATCTGCTCGGCGATGGCCAGCTCGGTGCCATCGCGGACGAAGTCCTCGTCGACCCAGCGGGCCTCGGCCGGCCAGATGTGCTTCTCCAGCCAGGTCATCAGCGGCAGGTCGTCGGCGATGCCACGGAACAGCGACATGGCGGCGTGGCCGTGGGCATTCACCAGGCCGGGGGCGAGCAGCATGCCGGGCAGTTCGATGACCTCGCGGGCTGGATGGGCCAGAGCTTCCTCGCGCTTGGCGATCAGGGCGATGCGGCCGTCGCGCACCCCGAGGGCGTGGTGGGAAAGCACGACGCCGGCGGGCTCTACCGGGACGATCCAGGTGGGCAGCAGGAGCAGGTCGAGGGGGAGGCGGGCGTGAGGCATGGTGGCGCGTCCTGGGCGCGGAAAATATCGCGGGAGTATACCCGAATAGCCAAGCCAGACCGCCCTTGCATCGCTATAATCCGCGGTTTTTCGCGAAGTTGACTGGGGTGAGGTGTGGCATGCGTGAGCGACTGTTGGCGGCCGAGAAGGTCACGGCCATCGAGTGGCGGGACGGCGTCCTGCGGCTGATCGATCAACGGCTCCTGCCGCGTGAGGAAATCTGGCTGTCCTACGACTCCGCTGCGGGTGTGGCTCAGGCCATTCGCGACATGGTGGTGCGTGGTGCGCCGGCCATTGGCATCAGTGCAGCCTATGGCGTGGTGCTGGGAGTGCGTGAGCGGTTGGCGGCCGGTGGTGACTGGCGCCAGGCGCTGGAGGAGGATTTTGCGCTTCTTGCAGGCTCGCGCCCTACGGCGGTCAATCTGTTCTGGGCGCTGAACCGCATGCGTGATCGCCTTGAGCGCCTGAAGGATACGGAGGATCCGCTGGTGGTGCTGGAGATCGAGGCCGTGGCGATCCATGAGAGTGATCGCGAGGCCAACCTGACCATGGCTCAACTGGGGATGGAGGTGATCCGGCGTCACCAGGGGGCGCCCCAGGCACTTCTGACCCATTGCAATGCCGGTGCCCTGGCGACCGGTGGTTTCGGTACGGCCCTGGGGGTTATCCGTGCGGCTCACCTGGAGGGGTTGGTGGAGCGGGTCTACGCCGATGAGACTCGCCCCTGGTTGCAGGGGGCCCGTCTGACGGCCTGGGAGCTGGTGAATGAGGGCGTGCCGGTGCGCCTGAACGCCGACTCGGCGGCTGCTCACCTGATGAAGGTGGGGGGTATCACCTGGGTGATTGTCGGGGCGGATCGCATCACGGCCAATGGTGATGTGGCCAACAAGATCGGCACCTACCAGTTGGCTGTGTGTGCGATGCATCACGGTGTGCGTTTCATGGTGGTAGCGCCCAGCTCCACCATCGACATGGGGCTGGAAAGCGGCGAGGACATCCCGATCGAGGAGCGTGCTGGCAGTGAACTGCTGGAGGTGGGCGGGGTGCGCATTGCGGCGGATGTCGAGGCCGTGAATCCAGTGTTCGACGTGACACCGGCCGACCTGATCGATGTCATCGTGACCGAGCGCGGCATCGTCGAGCGCCCTGATGCCGAGAAAATGGCCCAACTGATGTGCCGCAAGCGCCTGCACTGAGGCGTTTTGCCCATGCCCGGCGGGGCTGCCTGCCGGGTGGGGATTGTGGTAACCTCCGCCAGTTCTAGCGCTTCCCCTCGCCGGGGCGGTCGCATCCGCGCGATCCCGGCGTAACTCTTTGATTTTTCGTGTCGTCCTGGTGCTGGCCGGGCGGCGGACCCCGCCTCGTTCAGGACGGATGGCGCGGGGTTTCATCAGAAAAAGGAATCAGGCTTCTCATGGGTGAACTGGCCAAAGAAATCCTCCCGGTCAATATCGAAGACGAGCTGAAACAGTCCTACCTCGATTACGCGATGAGCGTGATCGTCGGTCGCGCCCTGCCGGACGCGCGTGACGGGTTGAAGCCGGTCCACCGTCGTGTCCTCTTTGCCATGAGCGAACTGGGCAACGACTGGAACAAGCCCTACAAGAAGTCGGCCCGTGTGGTCGGTGACGTGATCGGTAAGTACCACCCCCACGGTGATACTGCCGTGTACGACACCATCGTGCGCATGGCCCAGCCTTTCTCCCTGCGCTACATGCTGGTGGACGGTCAGGGCAACTTCGGTTCGGTGGACGGCGACAACGCGGCCGCCATGCGTTACACCGAAGTGCGCATGGCCAAGCTGGCCCACGAGCTGCTGGCCGATCTGGACAAGGAAACCGTGGACTGGGTGCCCAACTACGACGGCACCGAGCAGATCCCGGCGGTCATGCCCACCAAGATCCCGAACCTGCTGGTCAACGGTTCCAGCGGTATCGCCGTGGGCATGGCGACCAACATCCCGCCCCACAACCTGGGCGAAGTCATCGACGGCTGCCTGGCGCTGATGGAGAACCCGGAGCTTTCCGTCGACGACCTGATGAAGTACATCCCGGGCCCCGACTTCCCCACCGCCGGCATCATCAACGGCCGCGCGGGGATCATCGAGGCCTATCGCACCGGTCGTGGTCGTATCTACATCCGTGCCCGCGCCGAGATCGAGGACATGGAGAAGGGCGGCGGTCGCCAGCAGATCGTCGTCACCGAGCTGCCTTACCAGTTGAACAAGGCGCGTCTGATCGAGAAGATCGCCGAGCTGGTCAAGGAGAAGAAGATCGAGGGCATCACCGAGCTGCGTGACGAGTCCGACAAGGACGGCATGCGCGTGGTGATCGAGCTGCGTCGTGGCGAAGTGGGCGAGGTGGTGCTGAACAACCTCTACGCCCAGACCCAGATGCAGAGCGTCTTCGGCATCAACGCCGTGGCGCTGGTGGATGGCCAGCCGCGCACGATGAACCTCAAGGACATGCTCGAGGTCTTCATCCGTCACCGCCGTGAAGTGGTGACCCGCCGTACCGTCTACGAGCTGCGCAAGGCGCGTGAGCGTGGGCACATCCTCGAAGGCCAGGCCGTTGCGCTGTCCAACATCGACCCGGTGATCGAGCTGATCAAGGCCTCGCCGACCCCGGCCGAAGCCAAGGAGCGCCTGATCGCCACCGCCTGGGAATCCAGCGCCGTGGAAGCCATGGTCGAGCGCGCCGGTGCCGATGCCTGCCGCCCCGAGGACCTGGAGCCGCAATACGGCCTGCGCGATGGCAAGTATTACCTGTCCCCCGAGCAGGCCCAGGCCATTCTCGAGCTGCGCCTGCACCGCCTGACCGGCCTGGAGCACGAGAAGCTCCTGTCCGAGTACCAGGAAATCCTCAACCTGATCGGCGAGCTGATCCGCATCCTGACCAACCCCGAGCGCCTGATGGAGGTCATCCGCGAAGAGCTGGAGAAGGTTAAGGCCGAGTTCGGCGATGCCCGTCGTACCCAGATCGTCGCGTCCCAGGTCGACCTGACCATCGCTGACCTGATCACCGAGGAAGAGCGTGTCGTCACCATTTCCCATGGTGGCTACGCCAAGTCCCAGCCGCTGGCCGTCTACCAGGCCCAGCGCCGTGGCGGCAAGGGCAAGTCCGCCACGGGCGTGAAGGACGAGGACTACATCGAACACCTGCTGGTCGCCAACAGCCACGCGACCCTGCTCCTGTTCTCCAGCAAGGGCAAGGTCTATTGGCTGCGCACCTTCGAGATTCCCGAGGCGTCCCGTACTGCGCGTGGTCGCCCGCTGGTGAACCTGCTGCCGCTGGACGAAGGCGAGCGCATCACCGCGATGCTCCAGATCGACCTGGAAGCGCTGCAGCAGAGCGGCAGCGACGAGGACCTGGACGAAGCCGATGGCGTGGTGATCGAGGGTGAAGTAGTCGAGCCGGAAGCCGCCAGCGAAGGCGCTGACGACGGCGAGACCGAGCTGGCCAACGACGAGCCCACCGGGGCCTACATTTTCATGGCCACCGCCTTCGGCACCGTGAAGAAGACCCCGTTGGTGCAGTTCAGCCGTCCGCGCAGTGCCGGTCTGATCGCGCTGAAGCTGGAAGAGGGTGACACCCTGATCGCTGCGGCCATTACCGACGGTGCCAAGGAAGTCATGCTGTTCTCCGATGGTGGCAAGGTCATCCGCTTCAAGGAAAAGCTTGTGCGCATCATGGGCCGTAATGCCCGTGGCGTGCGCGGCATGCGCCTGCCGGAAGGCCAGCGCCTGATCTCCATGCTGATCCCTGAAGCCAATGCGCAGATCCTGACCGCCTCCGAGCGCGGGTACGGCAAGCGCACTCGTCTGGGTGAGTTCCCCCGCCGTGGGCGCGGTGGCCAGGGCGTCATCGCCATGGTTTCCAACGAGCGCAACGGCAAGCTGGTCGGCGCCATCCAGGTGCAGGACGGCGAGGAAATCATGCTGATCTCCGACCAGGGCACCTTGGTACGTACCCGCGTCGACGAAGTCTCCAGCTCCGGGCGCAACACCCAGGGTGTGACCCTGATCAAGCTCGCCAAGGATGAGACGCTGGTTGGGCTCGAGCGCGTCCAGGAGCCTTCCGACGATGGCGAGGACGACGTGATCGAAGGCCTTGATGATGAGGCCGTGGCCGCGGTTGAGGGCGTCGAGGGTGACGCCGAGCAGGCCGCTGACGAGTAAGTGTGGCAAGGGCGGGCCTTCGCCGGTCCGTCCGTTCGGTAGAAGAAAAACCTGCGAGGGCGCCGATGCCCTCGCGCTACCCAGTGAGAATGGATGTGAGCAAGCGAGCCTATAACTTCTGCGCCGGCCCCGCCGCGCTTCCGGACGCTGTACTGCAACGTGCCCAGGCCGAACTCCTCGATTGGCAGGGCAAGGGCCTGTCCGTGATGGAGATGAGCCATCGCAGTGATGACTACGTGGCCATTGCCGAGAAGGCCGAGCAGGATCTTCGCGACCTCCTGTCCATTCCCTCCAATTACAAGGTGCTGTTCCTCCAGGGCGGCGCCAGCCAGCAGTTCGCCGAGATTCCGCTGAACCTGCTGCCCGAGAACGGTGTGGCCGACTACGTCGAGACCGGCATCTGGTCGAAGAAGAGCATTGAAGAGGCCAGCCGCTTCGGCCGCGTCAACGTCGCGGCCAGTGCCAAGTGCTACGACTATTTCGCCATTCCTGGCCAGAACGAGTGGCAGCTGTCCAAGGACGCTGCCTACCTGCACTACGCCTCCAACGAAACCATCGGCGGTCTGCAGTTCGACTGGGTTCCGGAGGTTGGCGACGTACCGCTGGTGGTGGACATGTCGTCCGACATTCTTTCCCGCCCGCTGGACGTTTCCCGTTTCGGCCTGATCTACGCCGGCGCGCAGAAAAACATCGGTCCCAGCGGCCTGGTGGTGGTGATCGTGCGCGAGGACCTGCTGGGCCGTGCCCGTTCGTCCTGCCCGACCATGCTCAACTACAAGATCGCGGCCGATAACGGCTCCATGTACAACACGCCGGCGACCTTCTCCTGGTACCTCTCGGGCCTCGTGTTCGAGTGGCTGAAGGAGCAGGGTGGTGTCGAGGCCATGGAGGTGCGCAACAAGGCCAAGAAGGACCTGCTCTACGGCTACATCGACAAGAGCGACTTCTACACTAACCCCATTGCGCACAACGCCCGTTCCTGGATGAACGTGCCGTTCCGCCTGGCTGACGAGCGCCTGGGCAAGGACTTCCTCGCCGGCGCCGATGCCCGTGGCCTGCTCAACCTCAAGGGCCATCGCTCCGTAGGCGGCATGCGTGCCTCCATCTACAACGCCGTGGGCCTGGATGCGGTCGAGGCCCTGGTGGCCTACATGGCGGAGTTCGAGAAGGAGCGCGCGTGATGTCCGACCAGGAACTGAAGGCCCTGCGTCTGCGCATCGACAGCCTTGACGAGAAGATCCTCGAGCTGATCAGCGAGCGTGCCCGCTGCGCCCAGGATGTGGCGCGAGTGAAGATGGCGTCCTTGCCGGAGGGCGAGAAGCCGGTCTTCTACCGCCCCGAGCGCGAGGCCTGGGTGCTCAAGCACATCATGGAGCGCAACCAGGGGCCGCTGGATAACGAGGAAATGGCGCGGCTGTTCCGCGAGATCATGTCCTCCTGCCTGGCCCTGGAGCAGCCCCTCAAGGTGGCGTACCTGGGGCCGGAAGGCACCTTCACCCAGGCGGCTGCCCTCAAGCATTTCGGCCATGCGGTGATCAGCTCGCCGATGGCCGCCATCGACGAGGTGTTCCGCGAGGTTGCAGCAGGTGCCGTCAACTTCGGTGTCGTGCCGGTGGAGAACTCCACCGAGGGTGCGGTCAACCACACCCTGGACAGCTTCCTCGAGCACGATATGGTGATTTGCGGTGAAGTTGAGCTGCGCATCCACCACCACCTGCTGGTGGGTGAGAACACCAAGACCGACAACATCACCCGTATCTACTCCCATGCCCAGTCCCTGGCGCAGTGCCGCAAGTGGCTGGACGCCCACTACCCCAACGTCGAGCGCGTGGCGGTTTCGAGCAATGCCGATGCGGCCAAGCGGGTGAAGAGCGAGTGGAACTCTGCCGCCATCGCCGGCGACATGGCGGCCAGCCTCTACGGGCTGACCAAACTGTGCGAGAAGATCGAGGACCGCCCGGACAATTCCACGCGTTTCCTCATCATCGGTAACCAGGAAGTGCCGCCCACCGGCGACGACAAGACCTCGGTCATCGTCTCCATGCGCAACAAGCCGGGGGCGCTCCACGAGCTGCTGGTGCCGTTCCACAACAACGGCATCGACCTGACCCGCATCGAGACCCGCCCGTCACGCAGTGGCAAGTGGACCTACGTTTTCTTCATCGACTTCGTTGGCCACCACCGCGATCCGCTGATCAAGGACGTGCTGGAGAAGATCAATCAGGAGGCCGTGGCACTGAAGGTGCTTGGTTCCTATCCCAAAGCAGTTCTCTGAATCGACGGTCACAGGCCGCTAGCCTCTTGCTGAACAGATCCGGCGCGTGGCTTCCGGTTTGTGGCTCAAAGCTTGAGGCGTGCAGCTATGTCCTGTGACTTCCTTGCCCTTGCCCAACCGGGCGTGCAGAAACTTTCACCTTATGTGCCCGGCAAGCCGGTGGATGAGTTGGCTCGCGAGCTCGACCTCGATCCGTCCGGCATCGTCAAGCTGGCAAGTAACGAGAATCCGCTCGGCCCGAGCCCCAAGGCTCTCGAGGCCATTCGTGCCGAGCTGGCCGAGCTGACCCGCTACCCCGATGGCAACGGCTTCGAGCTGAAGCGCCGCCTGGCCGAACGCTGCGGCGTCACGCCGGCCCAGGTGACCCTCGGCAATGGCTCCAACGACATTCTCGATCTCGTGGCCCGGGCCTACCTGGCGCCTGGCTTGAATGCCGTGTTCAGCGAGTACGCCTTTGCCGTCTATCCCATTGCCACTCAGGCCGTGGGTGCTGTCGGCAAGGTGGTTCCGGCCCGGGATTTTGGCCACGACCTGCCGGCCATGCTGGCGGCCATCGACGCCAATACCCGCGTCGTCTTCATCGCTAACCCCAATAATCCCACCGGCACCTGGTTCGGCCCTGCTGCCCTGGAGAGCTTCCTCGCCCAGGTGCCGGAAAACGTTCTGGTGGTGTTGGACGAGGCTTACATCGAGTACGCCGAGGGCGACGAGTTGCCCGATGGTCTCGATTACCTGGCGCGCTACCCGAACCTGCTGGTCTCGCGGACGTTCTCCAAGGCCTATGGCCTGGCGTCCCTGCGGGTCGGCTACGGTCTTTCCAGTGCCCAGGTGGCCGATGTGCTGAACCGCGTGCGCCAGCCCTTCAACGTCAACAGTCTGGCCCTGGCAGCGGCCTGCGCAGCGCTGGACGATGCTGATTACCTTGCTGAAAGCCGCCGGATCAACGATGCCGGCATGCTTCAGTTGGAAGAGGGGGGCCGCGCCCTGGGTCTGACGTGGATTCCTTCCAAGGGCAACTTCATCGCAGTCGACTTCGGTCGTGACGCTGCCCCCATCAATGCCGCCTTGCTGCGCGAGGGTGTGATCCTTCGCCCGGTGGGGGGCTATGGCATGCCCACCTTCTTGCGTGTCTCCATTGGTCTGCCGGCGGAAAACGCCCGTTGCCTGGAGGCGCTGGCCAAGGTGCTCGCCCGTGCCTGATGTCATGACCCTGCAACGGGGCGGTCCTATCTTCGGGCGCCTGGTGGTGATTGGGCTGGGCCTCATTGGCGGATCTTTCGCCAAGGGTTTGCGCGAGAAGGGGGTGTTTGCCGAGGTGGTGGGCGTGGACAAGGATCTGGAGTCCTGCCGCATCGCCGTCGAGACAGGGGTGGTGGATCGCTGCGAGAGCGATCTGGATGCCGCCTGTCGCGGGGCTGAGGTGATCCAGTTGGCGGTGCCGATACTGGCCATGGAGAAACTGCTGGGGCAGTTGGCCGCGCTTGACCTTGGAAAGGCCGTGCTGACCGATGTGGGAAGTGCCAAGGGCAATGTGGTACGCGCTGCACGCGTGGCGTTCGGCCAGATGCCTGCGCGTTTCGTCCCCGGTCACCCCATCGCGGGTTCGGAGAAGAGCGGGGTGGAAGCGGCCAACGCGGGTCTGTTCCGTCGTCACAAGGTGATCCTCACGCCGGCAGAGAATACCGACCCGGCAGCCCTGGAGCAGGTCGACCAGCTTTGGCGTGCCTTGGGCGCCGATGTTGAGCACATGGATGTCGAGCACCACGACGAAGTGCTCGCTGCGACCAGCCATCTGCCGCACCTGCTGGCGTTTGGCCTGGTCGATTCGCTCGGCAAGCGCAGCGAGAACCTGGAGATTTTCCGTTACGCCGCTGGCGGCTTCCGTGATTTCACGCGGATCGCCGGCAGTGATCCGGTGATGTGGCACGACATCTTTCTCGCCAATCGCGAGGCCGTGCTGCGGATCCTGGACGTATTTCGCGCCGACCTCGACGCGCTGCGCGCTGCGGTCGACGCTGGGGATGGGCATGAGTTGCTGGGCGTGTTCACCCGCGCCCGCTTCGCCCGCGAGCATTTCAGCAAAATCCTGGCCCGCAGGGCCTATGTGGACGCCATGCACAATAACGATCTGATCTACCTTGCCCAGCCCGGTGGCCAAATTTCTGGCCGTATTCGCGTTCCTGGCGACAAATCCATCTCCCATCGGTCGATCATGCTCGGCTCCCTGGCCGAAGGAACCACCGAGGTGGAAGGCTTCCTAGAGGGCGAGGACGCCCTGGCGACGCTGCAGACCTTCCGTGACATGGGCGTCGTCATCGAAGGCCCTCACCATGGTCGTGTGACCATCCATGGTGTTGGCCTCCATGGTCTCAAACCGCCGCCGGGTCCTCTCTACCTGGGTAACTCTGGCACTTCCATGCGTCTGCTCAGCGGTCTGCTGGCGGCCCAGCCGTTCGACACCACCTTGACTGGTGATGCGTCTCTCTCCAAGCGCCCGATGAATCGCGTGGCCAAGCCGCTGCGGGAAATGGGGGCGGTGATCGAAACCGGCCCTGAGGGGCGCCCGCCGCTGACCATCCGCGGCGGCCAGCGCCTGACCGGGATGAGCTACGACATGCCCATGGCCAGTGCCCAGGTGAAGTCCTGCCTGCTGCTCGCCGGCCTGTATGCGGCCGGGGAGACCGCCGTTACCGAGCCGGCCCCTACCCGTGATCACACCGAGCGCATGCTCCAGGGCTTTGGCTACCCGGTGAAGGTGGAAGGCAATACTGCGAGCGTCGAGAGCGGTCACAAGCTCACGGCTTGCAAGATCGAGGTGCCTGCCGACATTTCCTCGGCTGCCTTCTTCCTGGTGGCGGCGAGCATTGCCGAAGGTTCTGAGTTGCTGCTCGAGCATGTTGGCATCAACCCAACCCGTACCGGGGTGATCGATATCCTCAAGCTGATGGGGGGCGACATCACCCTGGAAAATCAGCGCGTGGTGGGTGGCGAACCGGTTGCCGATATCCGCGTTCGGGCAGCAAAGCTCAAGGGCATTGATATTCCCGAAGACCTGGTGCCCCTGGCCATCGATGAGTTTCCGGTACTCTTCGTCGCGGCTGCATGCGCGGAGGGGCGTACCGTGCTACGTGGTGCGGAAGAGCTGCGGGTCAAGGAGTCCGACCGTATCCAGGTCATGGCCGATGGCCTGCAGACCCTGGGCGTCAAGGCGGAGCCGACCCCGGACGGTATCGTCATCGAAGGTGGCCCGATGGGCGGTGGTGAAGTCTGGGCGCATGGCGACCATCGTATCGCCATGTCCTTCACGGTGGCGTCGCTCCGCGCCGGGGCTCCGATCCGAATCCATGACTGCGCGAACGTGGCGACCTCCTTCCCGAACTTCCTTGGGCTGGCTTCGCAGGTCGGAATCCGCGTAGCGGAAGAGGGCAAATGATGAGTGGCGTACCTGTCATAACCGTCGATGGCCCGGGAGGCTCCGGCAAAGGCACCCTGTGTGGCTTGCTGGCCAGGCGCCTGGGCTGGAATCTGCTCGATTCGGGTGCGCTTTACCGCCTCTTGGCATTTGCTGCGCGCAACCACGGTGTTGACCTCACCAATGAGGAAGCGCTGACGGTTCTGGCGGCTCATCTGGACGTGCAGTTCCTTTCCGCGGCTGATGGCAGCCAGCGCATCGTGCTCGAAGGCGAAGATGTGTCCAATGTGATCCGAACCGAGGTGGTAGGGGCGGGCGCTTCCCAGGTGGCAGCCTTGCCGGCGGTTCGCGATGCGCTGCTGGAGCGCCAGCGTGCGTTCCGTGAGTCCCCCGGCCTTGTTGCGGACGGTCGTGACATGGGGACCGTCGTATTTCCCGAGGCGCCACTCAAGATATTCCTCACCGCAAGCGCCGAGGAGCGCGCGCGACGCCGCTATCTCCAGTTGAAGGGCAAAGGCGAGGATGTTAATCTGCCGAGTCTACTTGACGAGATAATCGCACGTGACGAGCGTGATACGCAGCGTGCGGTGGCTCCGCTTAAACCGGCGCCCGATGCGATCCTGCTGGATTCCACCGATCTCTCGATCGAGCAGGTGCTGGAACGTATTCTCAGTGAGGTCGCAACTCGCGATCTCGCCGGGTAACCCAGAGAGGCATGCGGGAAGACCAGTCTAAAGCCCCGCAAGACTCTTTTTATATGAACAAACCCACATTGTCTGGAGTGTGGCTTTGGGTGAATTCTCGCCCTTGATCAACAGGAATCAACATGAGCGAAAGCTTTGCAGAACTTTTTGAAGAAAGCCTGAAATCCCTCGACATGCAGCCCGGTGCGATCATCACCGGCATCGTGGTCGACATCGATGGTGACTGGGTCACCGTTCATGCCGGTCTGAAGTCCGAGGGTGTCATCCCGGTCGAGCAGTTCTACAACGAGCAGGGCGAGCTGACCATCAAGGTCGGTGACGAAGTGCACGTTGCGCTCGATGCTGTGGAAGACGGCTTCGGCGAAACCAAGCTGTCCCGCGAGAAAGCCAAGCGCGCCGAGTCTTGGATTGTTCTGGAAGCGGCTTTCGCTGCCGAAGAAGTGGTCAAGGGCGTTATCAACGGCAAGGTCAAAGGTGGCTTCACTGTCGACGTCAATGGCATCCGTGCGTTCCTGCCGGGTTCCCTGGTCGACGTGCGTCCGGTGCGTGACACCACTCACCTGGAAGGCAAAGAGCTCGAATTCAAGGTCATCAAGCTGGATCAGAAGCGCAACAACGTTGTCGTTTCCCGTCGCAGCGTCCTCGAAGCCGAGAACAGCGCCGAGCGCGAAGCTCTGCTGGAATCCCTGCAGGAAGGTCAGCAAGTCAAGGGTATCGTCAAGAACCTCACTGACTACGGTGCATTCGTTGACCTGGGCGGCGTAGATGGTCTGCTGCACATCACCGACATGGCGTGGAAGCGCATCAAGCATCCGTCCGAAATCGTCAACGTTGGTGACGAGATCGACGTCAAGGTCCTGAAGTTCGACCGTGAGCGCAACCGCGTCTCCCTGGGTCTGAAGCAACTGGGCGAAGATCCGTGGGTTGCCATCAAGGCCCGTTACCCGGAAGGCACCCGCGTCATGGCTCGCGTCACCAACCTGACCGACTACGGCTGCTTCGCCGAGCTGGAAGAAGGTGTAGAAGGCCTGGTGCACGTGTCCGAGATGGATTGGACCAACAAGAACATCCACCCGTCCAAGGTCGTTCAGGTCGGCGACGAAGTGGAAGTTCAGGTTCTGGATATCGACGAAGAGCGTCGTCGTATCTCCCTGGGTATCAAGCAGTGCAAATCCAACCCGTGGGAAGATTTCTCCAGCCGCTTCAACAAGGGCGACAAGATCTCCGGCACCATCAAGTCGATCACCGATTTCGGTATCTTCATCGGTCTTGAAGGTGGCATCGACGGTCTGGTTCACCTCTCCGACATCTCCTGGAACGAGGTTGGCGAAGAAGCCGTACGCCGCTTCAAGAAGGGCGACGAGCTGGAAACCGTCATCCTCTCTGTTGACCCGGAGCGCGAGCGCATCTCCCTGGGCATCAAGCAGCTGGAAGACGATCCGTTCTCCAACTACGCATCTCTGAACGAGAAGGGCAGCATCGTCCGTGGCACTGTCAAGGAAGTTGACGCCAAAGGCGCTGTAATTTCCCTCGGCAACGATATCGAAGGCGTCCTGAAAGCCTCTGAAATCAGCCGTGACCGCGTTGAAGATGCTCGCAACGTGCTGAAGGAAGGTGAAGAAGTCGAAGCTAAGATCATCAGCATCGACCGTAAGAGCCGCGTCATCAGCCTGTCCATCAAGTCTAAGGACGTGGACGACGAGAAAGACGCAATGAAGGAACTGCGCAAGCAGGAATCCGAAAGCACTGGTCCGACCACCATTGGTGATCTGATTCGTGCGCAGATGGAAAACCAGAACTAAGTTCGGGCAGTTCATCGCATAAAAAGGCGACCTTCGGGTCGCCTTTTTGTTTTGGTTGTACCGTCCTGAATATCGTTTACACCTTCCCCTTATTTCAGGAGAGTCCTGGTAGCAGAAGGTATCCGTAGCAGTCAGCGTGATTACACGCTAGCTTTTAAGCTGGCAGTGGTCGATCAGGTCGAAAAAGGCGAAACGAGCTACAAGGAGGCTCAGGCTCACCACGGCTCCAAGGCCGTTCAACGGTGCTGGTGTGGTTAACGCAAGCATGGCCGGCAGGACTGGAGTCAGGGAGCCTCCATTCGATCCGCTAGGAGCAAGCCGATGTCCGAACCCAACCTGCCACTGACGACGGAGCAGCGCATCAAGGAGCTGGAGCAGCACTGGAAGTCATGAGCCAGAAAGCCCAGTTCTTCGAAGTGGTTGTGAATGTGCTGAAGAACGGCTACGGCGTGTCCGTTGCAAAAAAGCGTCCCGGCAAGTCCTCACGCAAAAGCAAATCCCAACACTGAGCGTTAGGGAAGGTCTGAAATAGGCCACCATTTCTGGCCGACTTCGGTCGCTACCGATTTTGAAAGAGGCTCGCTGATCACATAATGGTCAGATCGCTCGCTTATGTTGCCGTTACTGACCGCCGCAAGTAGTCTGCGGAGGTCATTTCCCTCATCACAGGCGCACCTCTCCTGCGGTGGCCAGCAAATGTCGACGTGCCATCCACAGGTTCGACAGTGCTACGAGATGTGACCATCTGTACCGTGTTCTTCACCAGGCCACGAAACCGCACCTTGGTGTAACCAAACTGGCGTTTAATCACGCGAAACGGATGCTCGACCTTCGAGCGCGTCTGCGCTTTGGCTTTCTCGATGCTGCGGTATGCCTTGTACAGTGCACTTTTCTTTCCGTGCTTTTCGTACGTGCTGCGCCGAGCCGCGATCTGCCAGATGACCTTGCGCCCCTTATGCTCCTCGCGCTTCTCGATGCCCGTATAACCGGCGTCAGCAGCCACCCTGTTCTCTTCACCATGCAGCAACTTGTCCACCTGGGTGACGTCCGCAGCATTGGCGGCTGTGACGTGGATGTGGTGCACCAGCCCCGACTCGACATCGACACCGATATGTGCCTTGGCACCGAAGTAATACTGGTTGCCTTTCTTGGTCTGGTGCATTTCAGGATCGCGTTTGCCTTCCTTGTTCTTGGTCGAACTGGGCGCATGAATCAGCGTGGCATCGACGATGGTGCCTTGACGCAATGACAGGCCGCGGTCGCCCAGGTAGCCATTGATGACAC